>JAOTYK010000044.1 GCA_029861955.1 Acidobacteriota bacterium | reverse complement strand
GGCATGGGTGGAACAAACATCGCGAAGACCGACCAGGCGATCGTCGATTGCACGGCGCCGATCATCAGCAACATCGTGACGGCGGACGTCCAGCCACGTAGCGCGACGATCACGTTCGATACGGATGAACCCGCCGTCGGCACCATCCGTAATGGGACGTCATGTGCCGCGTTGACCGGGTCCGACTCGGAGTTCGTCGCGGTCACGGGCCACTCGGTCGAGGTGACGGGCCTACAGGACGACGCGACCTACTTCTACGCGGTCGACGCTGACGATCGGGTGGGCAATGCCGCCAGCGACGACAACGGCGGCGCCTGCTACAGCTTCACCACACCGGAGGTCCCCGACTTCTTCACCGAGGAGTTCATCGGTGACCGCGACACCGACCTCCTGCGTCTCGCCTTCATCCCGAACGGGACGAACGAGTTCTACACGGCGTGCAACCTTCCGATCACGGAGTTTCCTACGGACCCGGCCGGCGGCACGACCGTCACGCTGACAGACGACCAGTCAACTGAGGTCAGCCTCACCGGCGGCGCCACCGTATCCCTGTACGGCACCGCCTATAGCTCGTTTTTCATCAGCAGCAACGGCTACGTGACCTTCGGCACGGCTGACAGCGACTACGACGAAACGCTCGGCGAGCACTTCGCGCTTCCCCGGATCGCCGCGCTTTACGACGACCTCAATCCTGCCGGCCAGGGAACCATCAGCTGGAAGCAACTCGCCGACCGCGCTGTGGTGACGTGGGACGGCGTACCGGAGTACAGCACCAGCAACGTCAACGAGTTCCAGATCGAGATGTTCTTCAACGGCGTGATCACGATGAACTACGTCAACGTCGCCTCGACCGACTGCATCTCCGGTCTGTCGGCGGGTGCCGGACTGGATCCTGATTTCTTCGAGAGCGATCTGTCGGGAACTCCGTCCTGCGGCGGTGCCGAGTGCTTCGACGGCGTCCAGGGCCCGAACGAGGAACGCATCGACTGCGGCGGTCCGTGCCCGGCGTGCCAGTGCACGACCGACGTCGCATGCGATGACGGAAGCTTCTGCAACGGGCTCGAGGCCTGCAACACGTTCGGCGCCTGCGAGGCGGGTACAGACCCCTGCCCCGGCGAGGTCTGCGACGAGTACCACGACGCGTGCGTCGATTGTCTCGCGAACACGGATTGCGACGACGGTCTGTTCTGCAACGGCGTCGAGCAGTGCGACTTCGACAGGACATGCCTCGCAGGCTCGACGCCGTGCCCGTGGACAACCTGCGACGACGCCGGGGACGCCTGCATCGTCTGCGACGACGACGGCACCTGCGAACCGGGCGAGGACTGCGCCAACTGCCCGGGCGATTGCATCAGTGGCAGCTACCCCACCTGCGGCAACGGTGTCTGTGAGGCGGCCGAGGGCGAGACCTGCGTCAGTTGCCCGGACGACTGCAACGGTAAGCAGAACGGGACGCCTGCGGCCCGTTACTGTTGCGGCGACGGCGTCGAAGGCGAGGGCGCGGTGACCTGTGGCGACGCCCGCTGTAACGCCGACGGGAACACCTGTTCGTCGACGATCATCCTCGCCTACTGTTGCGGGGATACGGCCTGCGAGGACATCGAATCGCTCGGCAACTGTCCGGCGGATTGCACCGTGGCGGTTCCCGGCGAGGCCGCTCCGGGCGGCACGTTAATCGTGACCGACAAGGATGTGTCGGGCGACACCCTGTCGATCAGTTTCGGCGTTCCCTGCGGCTCGACAAATCACACGATCCAGTACGCACAACTCAATCCGACCAACCTACAGAACTACAGCTGGGGCGGTCAGGTGTGCAACGTCGGCATGTCCGGGAGTTACGACTGGCTTACATCCGGGGCGCCCGCAACGATGTTCTTCGTCGTGGTCGGCCACAACGGTGTCGAGGAAGGCTCCTACGGCCGGTCCAGCTATGGATTCGAACGGTCGGACGACCAGACGTCGGTGGATTGTCCGATGGTTCAGAACCTGCAGTACGTTTGCGACTGAGGTGGGGCAGCGGGCGAAGTGTTAGGGACACCCCCTATCGACGACGCTCGCTTCGCCGCCGCCTCAGCACTAGAACCAGACTACGCAGCACTCCGCCAGTCAGCAGTAAGCATCCGACTCCCATCGCCCCAAGAACGGGGCGCATTGCAATTCTAGGGCCCGTACCACGAAACGGAGTCAAGTGCGCCGCAAGGCTTGACCCCGTACAATGGTACGGGCTTTAGACTGTCGCAGACGGGAGAACGGCCATGGAATCACTGACGATCGGCCAACTGGCTCAGCGAGCGGGCGTAGGGGTCGAGACTGTTCGATTCTACGAGCGCGAGGGGCTGATTTCGGAACCGCCGCGACGGCCATCCGGCTATCGGGACTATCCGCTCGAGACCGTGGCACGAATCGTGTTCATTCGCAGGGCGAAGAAACTCGGCTTCACCCTGAAGGAAGTCAACGAGCTCCTGAAGCTGCGAGTGCGACCGAGGCGGAGCTGTGCGCTGGTCAAACAGAGTGCTGACGCCAAGATCGCTGACATCGACGGAAAGATCGCTGCCTTGCGAGGAATGCGAGGAGCGTTGAGGAAACTCACCAAGGCCTGCGAGGACCGCATTCCCACGACGGAGTGTCCGATCCTCGCTTCGCTGGGTCAACAGGGAAGCTGATGAATCCCAACGCGATCGAACCGCAATCGACGATTACTTGTCCGCAGTGCGGTCACTCCAAGGACGAGACCATGCCGTCGAACGCGTGCACGTTCTTCTATCTGTGTGAGGGCTGTGGCACGCGCCTGCAGCCGAAACACGGCGACTGCTGCGTTTTCTGTTCCTACGCCACCGTGCCGTGCCCGCCGATCCAACGAGAGACGGGGTGTACGTCACACGCACGGGAGAAGAGATGACCCGGACGACGACCGAGCCGACGCGAGACGTGATGTCAAGCGGGCTACGCATGGTGTTGCTCTACGGTCTGCCTGGCATCGCCATCTACCTGACCGGTAACTACGGACCACGCGAGGTCGCGGCGATCGTATGGCCCGTGGCGTTTCTCGTCATGGGTGTCGCGTGTGTCGCCAACGCGCGACGTTGTGGTCGAGTGCATTGCTTCTTCACAGGACCGCTCTTCCTTCTGGCTTCGGTGCTATCCGCCCTCCACGGATGGCGCGTGGTGGATCTTGGTCCTCGCGCCTGGGAACTCATCGGCTACGGAACGTTTGCTATTGCGTTCATTCTGTATTTCGCGCCGGAAGCGGTGTGGGGGAAGTACTTCAGAAGACATGGGTGAGCGTTGGTTCGGGGTTCGTCAGTCAGCGACGGCGTGGGGAAAGTCGACCGCGCGGTGTTGGAAACGGGCGATCTTCGGATTGCGGAGCACCCCGTCGCGGATCTCGATGGCCCGCCGGATCGTCTCGTCCCCCGCCCACGCGTCCGCTCCGCCCATGACCGTCTCGAGGAACGCAACGACGACCCGGGACAGCTCCCACGAGGCGCTCTGCCACAGATAGCTCGGGGTGTGGTCGACCGCGTAGTAGGTCACCGTGCCCACATCGAAGGTGGGCCGCTCGAACGAAGTGGGGCGCGCGAAGGGAAAGCCCATCGCGAGATCGCAGCTGACGTCGACGATCAACGCGCCCTTCTTCAGCCGGTCGGCTTCCTTCTCGCCCAGGAACATCAGCGGCCGGTCGGTGTCCTGCAGGATGCCGTTGACGATCACGTCGCCCTCTGCCAGCGAATCGACGAGCGGTCGGACGGTGCCGTCTTCCTCGACGACCGTCATGCCGTCTCTCGACTCGTCGTCGATCATCTGCCCGTAGCGGCAGCCGAGGATCTTGTCGTGGACGTTCCACGGCGGGCGTTGCGTGTAGACCGAGATGTCGGTGAAGCCCCGACCCTGCAGGGCGAAGATCGCGCCCCGGCTGACCGAGCCGTGGCTCAGCACGCGGGCCCGGGACCGGGGGCCGTAGTATCCGTCCTTGCCGGCCAGGCCCAGAGCGTGGATCACGCCGCAGTAGCCGGCCATCTCGTTGTTGCGGTCGAACAGATGCATCTCGCGCATCTCGCCCTTCCAACCGAACATCGCCTCCCACGCGATCAGGGTCAGCCGCCGGTCGATGGCGACCTGGGTGATCTCTTCCTGTTGCACGCAGTGGGGCCAGCCCCAGAGGATGCCTCCCTCGCGCATCTCCAGCAGGTCTTCCGATTGGGGCTTCGGCAGCAGGACGACGTCACAGCCTGCGAGCAGCTCGTCACGAGCCGCCACTCCACCAAAGTGACGGACCAGTTCGTCGTCCGCGATGTTGAACGGCTTGCCGTATCCGTTCTCGAAGCGCATCGAGCCGCGCACGGACTGGGGGATGAAGTCGAAGTGGTCGGGGTGGATCGGGAGGCGCTGTTCGTTCTCTTTCCGCGAGCGGGCGATCACGCCAAGGCTGAGCATGGGGTCTCCTTCGTCATGGACTCTGAAGCGGCTGAGTCGTCTCGGTGAAACGCAGGCCGGCCCGTTCGATCTCCCGCAGCACGGGGGCGAAGATCGACGGGTGTGTCGGGATCAGGGTGCCGGTCAGCGACAGCTCGCCGCGCAGCAGCAGCCGAGTCGCGATGGCCACCGGCAGACCGACAGTCCTGGACATCGCGGTAAAACCACCGGGCTCGCCCTCGACGACGAGCGTCGAGCAGATCCGCTCGGGCGCACGATCGCCGTCCGGATACTCGACATCCAACTCGTGGACCAGTACAACCATGTCCCGCGTGTCGTGCGTCAGGGGAAGCCGTTTATTCAACAGGTGAACGAGCATGGCCGCGGAGGTGTCGCCCTTGCAGCCGATGCGCTCGTCCGAGAGCAGGCCGAGCCAGCGGAGGTTCTCCATGATCGTACCGGTCGGGCTGATCCGCAGGAATCTGGCGATCCGCTGCTCGATCGGAGCGTCCGAGATGTTCAACGGCAGGAACATCTTCACGACATCGGCGTAGCTCCGGTCGGCCAGTTCGGGGATGCGAAGCGTCTCGTTGGGCAGCCCCAGCCGCACGATCTGCGCCCAGGTCTCGCTCCAGCCCGGATAGCGCAGCGTGCCGCGGATCATCGTCTTGACGTGCTGCAGGCCAAACGACTGCATGTACGACATCGAGTCGCGATTGGCGTAGGCCTCCAGCTTACCCACCCCGTCGACCTCCACCGCCCAGGTGTGGTGGAAGACCTGGTGGAACGGCACGATCTTGATGTTGCCGTGTTCCATGTACTGGGCGCCCTCGAAGCCGGCCATGACCACGTTGCGCGGATCCCATGTGATCACGTAGCGCAACGGGTTCTGTTTCTGTTCGGGCGCGGGAATTCCGCTGCCGTAGGAGCAGAACCCGACGATGCGGCCACCTTCATCCTCGAGGCGGCGGATCAACGAAATCGCCGACATGTGGTCGATCCCCGGATCGAGGCCCATCTCGCAGAGCAGCAGCACGCCCTTGCGCTTGGCGTCCATATCCAGGTCGCGCACCGCCTGGTCCCGATACGAGACCGAGATCATATGCCGTCCGTGGGCCACGCAATCCCACGCGACCAGGTCCTGGTAGGCCGCGGGCAGCATGTTGATCACGACGTCGGCATGCTCGATCTGGGTCGAGCGCAGCTCTGCGTCGTTGACGTCGGACCTGACCGCGTCGCCCCGCGGGTGCGCGCCGACGCAGCGCTGCGCCAATTCGAGGTCGAGATCGCCGACGGTCACGAACCAGTCCTCTCTTTCGGCATCCTCGAGCAACTGCGCCACCAGGAAGGAAGCGCTCTGTCCGGCGCCGAGTACGAGTAGCTGCTTCACGGTCGTGACCCCTCCGGATGCCCCAGCGGGCCCGTCGATGATTCCACGGTAGCAAAGTTTTGCCCACGCCGGAGCGCTCAGACCTCGCTTGGGACAACCCAAGGGACCCATCCTCTCGATTATTCGCCCCCTCGGAAAAACCCGGGTCGTTTCAGTGCTTGATCGATCGCGCCGCCGAAGTTACGCTCGGCGCACGGAGAACGAGAAACGTGCACGAAATCGCCGTCGATCTACTCATCCTGCTCGCCGGCATCTGGCTGGTTGCGGTCACACTGCGTCGGCTCGGCCTGCCAACGGTGATGGGAGAGCTGATCGTCGGCGTACTGGTCGGCCCGGCGGTCTTTGGCCTGATCGAGCCCAGCGAGGCGATCACCCTGCTGGCCGAGATCGGCATCTTCTTTCTGATGTTCCACGCCGGGGTCGAGACGCAGCCCACGGAGTTCTTCCACGCCCTCAAGCGCTCACTGGGCGTCGCCATCGTCGGCGCGGCGGTCCCCTTCGCGGTCAGCTTCGGCGTGGCCACCGCCTTCGGCCTTGACCGGGTCGCCGCGACGTTCGTCGGGCTGACCATGACCGCCACGGCGGTGGTGATCACGCTGAAGAGCCTCAAGGACCTGGGGCTGGCCAACACGCGGCTGGCCCGCATCATCATCGCCAGCTGCGTGATCGATGATCTGCTGACGCTGGTGTTCTTCGGGTTGATCGTCGGCGTGCTCTCGGGGGGCAGCTTCGAGCCGATCAGCGTCGCGATCACCGTGGGGAAAGTGGCCCTCTTCTTCGCCGTCGCGGTGCTGGTCGGACGGTTCATCTATCCAAGGCTCAACCTCCCGTTCCGCTCGGAAGGCGGCAAGGGCTTCACATTCATCCTGCTCGCAGCGTTCGCCCTGGGGTTGTTCGCCGAGGCGATCGGACTGCACATGATCCTCGGTGCCTACCTCGCAGGCCTGTTCTTCGAGACCAAGGTGGCTCATCCCAACCTGGTGAAGGTGGTGTTGGATCGCTCGTACGGCATCGCCTATTCGTTCCTGGGTCCGATCTTCTTCATCTCCCTCGGTTTCTCGATCACGTTCGACATCGGCGCTTCGGAGATCGCCTTCCTGTCGTTGCTGACCGGGGCGGTCATCGTGGGCCAGATCGTGAGCGCCGGCGGCATGGCGATGCAGATGGGGCTGCCCGCGCGGGAAGCCCTGACGGTCGGTGTCGGCATGTGCGGTCGGGCCGAGCTGGCGTTCATCCTTGCCTCGCTGGCCCTCACCCAGGGCGTGATCGGCCAGTCGGTCTTTTCGGTGCTGATCTTCACCGCTTTCGTGCTGAACCTGTTTACGCCGCTCGCGCTCAAGGGCTGCGCGGTGATGCTGGAGGGACGAGCCGTCCGGCAGGATGGCGCCACACGCGGCGTGCTGCAGGTCGACAAGTTCACGCCGGCGTTTACACAGAAGGGGCTGGAGGGGCTGCTGCCGCAGGCGCTTCCCGACCTGGCGGACGGTGTCGTCGTCTACGGCTACGGCCCCGAGGTCGAATCGCTGATGTCGGAGTTGGAGCGGCGCGGCCTGCCGACGGTGGTGATCGAGGAGGACGAGTCCGTCGCACGACGCCTTCACGAGCAGGGTCAGCGGGTCGTCCACGCGATCCTCGCCGAGAAGGCACTCGATCTGGGCCCGCTGGTCCGCGCCCGCGCGCTGGTCGCCAACGGCGACGACGACAAGAACGCGGTACTTACGCTGGAGGCCCGCGAGCAGGGCTTCAGCGGACCGATCGTGGCGCTGGTTCGAGAGCCGCGCAAACAGGCGGCACTGATGCTCGCCGGCGCCACCGCGACTTTCACGCCGACACGGGTACTCGCCGCGACGATCGCCGCGCGGGCCAGCGTGAAGATCAGTCCTCGCGTTGAAGGCGTGCAGCCTCTCGGGCCGCACCTCGAGGTCGCGGAGTTGCGTCTGCATGACGCCAGCCCCCTGGCCCATCAAACGCTGGCCGGAGCGGCGATCCGCACGAAGTTCGGGATCGACATCGTGGGCCAGTGGCTCGAAGAGGAACTACTCTCGGCCCCCGCTCCGGACGAGCCGCTGCAGCCCGGAACGATCTTGATCGCGGTCGGAAGCCCCGAGAACATTCGCGGACTCCGCGAGATGGCCCGTCCGATAACCCACGAAAGACGCCTGATCGTGGTCGGACACGGTAAGGTCGGGAAGCCGATGACTCGTTTCTTGCGCGACGCCGGAGAAGAGGTCTGCGTCGTCGACCTGGTCGACGGAGAAGGCGTCGACGTGGTCGGCGATGTTCTCGAGCAAGAGGTGCTCGGGCAAGTGGGCGTCACGCACGCCCGCGCTGTGATTCTCAATCTGGGCGACGACAGTACGACCCAGATCGTAGCCAAGGTCATTCGCCAGCACGCGCCCGATTTGCCGATCATCGCCGGCGTGATGCTCGGCGGGAATGTTAGCCGCATCCAGAAGGCCGGCGTCGACTCCGCGATCTCGCTCAGCCAGGTCGCCGGACAGCTCCTGACCCGGCATGTGCTCGGCGAGACCGTCTCGCTGCAGCCCAGGATCAAGCTCGTCAAGACCGGGCCGGGCCCGATCAAGGGCAAGCACCCACACCGGGCCCGCATTCGGGAGCGCACCGACTGCTCCGTCGTCGCCGTGGAGCGTGACGGCGCGGTGCTGATGGACTATCCGCCCGAGTTCCGCCTCGCCGCCGAAGACGCGCTGTTCATCTGCGGCACGACCCAGGCCGTCAACCGGTATTACGACGAGTTTCCGGCATCGCACCTGTAGGCTGGAGAATTTTGAGCCAAACCAGAAAAGGCGTCGGGTTTGCAGTAGCCTATCAACGATGAGCACGATCACCACCCAGGTCAGTCACTTCCTGCGCAAGAACACCACCCGGAAGAACCTGCGGATCCTCGTACGGCTCTTGGTGGTGCTCGCCGTCATCGTCGTCATCAACAGCGTGCTGTTCCACCTGTTGATGATGCGGGAAGGGCGCGAATTCAGTTGGTTCACCGGGACCTACTGGACCCTGACGGTGATGTCGACGCTGGGGTTCGGAGACATCACGTTCGAGTCCGATCTGGGGCGCGCCTTCTCCATGTGCGTGTTGATGACGGGCACGGTCTACATGCTGATCCTGCTTCCGTTCTCGTTCATCCGTTTCTTCTACGCGCCGTGGGTTAAGCACAGTCGGAAACGCGCGCGCTGCGCAAGCTTCCGCCGGAGATGAGCCGCCACGTGCTGCTGACGAACTACGACGAGGTCTCCAGCACGCTGATCAACAAACTGCAGCAGTACCATTACCCCTACTTCCTGCTGGTCCCCACCCTCGGCGAGGCGCTGCGCCTGCACGACTCGGGCGTCAAGGTCGTGCTCGGCGACCTCGATAACCCGGAGGTCTACCGCAATCTGCAGGTCGAGCGCGCAGCCATGGTGGCCACCACGGCGAGCGACCCGGTCAACACGCACGTGGCCTTCACGGTGCGCGAACTCACCGCGGACGTGCCGATCATCGCCACGGCCGACGATCCGGCCTCCGTCGACATCCTCGAACTCGCCGGCTGCTCTTTCGTACTCGAGATACCCGAGATGCTGGGCCAGTCGCTAGCGCGGCGCACGCACGGAAGCGACGCGAGGGCGCAGGTGGTCGGCCGCTACGGCGATCTGCTCATCGCCGAGACGACGATCGCCGGTACGCCGATGGTCGGAAAGACGCTCCTGGACATCGGTCTGCGTCGAGAGCTGGGAATCACGGTCGTGGGCGTCTGGGATCGCGGCAAGTTCAAGACGGCGCGGCCCGAGACGACCGTGGCCGCGAACTCGGTCCTGGTCCTCGCCGCGGGCCAGGGGGCGCTCGACCGATACAACGAGCAGTACCGCGACCATGGCGCCTCGGACGTACCCACGGTGATCATCGGCGGTGGCCGCGTCGGCCGCGCCACGGCGCGCGCCCTGACCGAGCGGGGACTGACCTATCGCATCGTCGAGCAAGACCCGGAGCTGGCCCGCGAGTCCGACGCCTGCGTCGAGGGCAGCGCCGCGGAGCTGTCCGTCCTCAAAGAGGCCGGGATCGAGCGGGCACCGGCGGTGATCATTACGACCCACGACGACGACATGAACGTCTACCTGACAATCTACTGCCGCCGCCTGCGGCCGGACATCCAGATCATCAGCCGGGTCGCGATCGAGCGAAACATCTCAACCCTGCACCGGGCGGGGGCGGACTTCGTCATGTCGTATGCCTCGCTGGGAGCCAACGCCACGATGAACTTCCTGGAGCACGGTCAGACCCTGATGGTGGCGGAGGGCCTCGACGTGTTCAAGATCAAGGTGCCCCCCTCGCTGGTCGGCAAGGCCATCGCCGAGTCCGGCATTCGTCGGAAGACCGAATGCACCATCATCGCCATCGAAGAGGCCGGTACGATGCGGATCAACCCGGATCCGACCCAGCCACTTCCGACCAACGCCGAGATCATTCTCATCGGCAGCGCGGAAGGCGAGAGTCGCTTCCTCAGCACGTTCGTCAGCGACTGAGCCTTCATGAGTGTAGGCTAGTCTCTCGCGATAGACACCATTGGATGGAGGACGTCGGCATGATCAAGAACTGGATTTGGATTGCGGCTGCGCTTCTGCTTCTCGTAGCGCCACCTCTCGCCGCCCAGGACTCGAAGGTTGAAGACAGGGAACCCAGTCCTCGCGACACGGAAGACGTCGTCGAGCGAACCCGTAGCGGGGTCGAACGCGTCCGCGAACGCGTGCGCCGGGCGATCCGCCTACCCGAGGTCGTGCAAGAGTCGAAAGACGCGGGCGTCTCCGAGGAGCAGGTCCGCGACGTCCTCGAATCGGCCCGAACCAGGGGCATCCCCGCCGGCGACGTGGGGCAAATCCTCGAGGTCGAAAACGAGGCCATCCGCCAGGGCGGCAACCCCGACAACTTCGGAGCAGCCGTTCAACAGATGAAGGCCAGCGGCTTACGTGGCCGCGAACTCGCCGAGGCGATCCACGCCGAACAGTACGCTCGTGGGATGAAGAAACCGAAACGAGACAAGGCCTACAAAGGTCGCGGGAAGGGAAAGGGAAAGAGTCACGGCGACGAACGGGGCCACGATGACTACGATGAGGATCGATTTGACGACGACGAGGACGAGGACGAGGACGACGATCCCAAGTCCAAGGGCAAATCGAAACCGAACAAGGAGCGAGGCAAATGATGCGTCGAAAACGAGGAGCCCTGACGGTTGTTCTTCTGATTGTCCTCGCGATGGCCGGTTGCGCCGGGGACGCGGTGAACGATGCTTCGCCCCCCGAAGAGCCGGGCCTGGCGGAGCATGCGGCGGCAATAGCACTCGAAATTGAGGCCGACCCCGATTCGACCGAACAGATCCTGGAGCGCTATGGGCTGTCGGCCGAGGAGTTCGAGAATATGCTGCTCGAGATCAGCGAAGACGAGGCGATGCGCGAGGCGTACACCGCGCTTGTCGGAGACTGACGACCTGACAGACTCTTCACTCAAGTTCGTGTCGATGAGCGAGTGAGGCACAGCGCGCCCCGTTCAGGGGTTGGGAGGGCAACTCCCCGCGTTGTCGCGCGCGCTGTTCCCACAGAACCCCGACGGAACAGGACCGTTTCGATCGACTCCCCCGCCGTCTTGCCCCCAGGCCCCCTCGATTCCGGCCCCATCCTCCGCAACCACGAGAAACCAGGTCGAACCCGCGGGCGTCACCGCCCAGTCGAATGACCCGGTGCTGCCGAGGCTACAGACCGCGCCGTCCAGCGCGTACGAAGACACCGAGGCGAGCGAGCCGTAGAGCAGCTCGTAACCGCTCGCCTGGCAGGTCTCCACGTCCCAGGAGACCCGAATCGATTCCGCCGCCGCCGTCAACTTCTCCACGGCCAACGGCTTCGTTCCCATCCTGCCGTCCGGCACGGCGACCGGCGCGCCGCAACTCTCGGGTGGGAACACCAGATCGCTTGCCCCGGCGAACCGACCCGTCCCGTCGACAAAGACGCCGAGATACGTCCCGTCCGGCTCGAACCTGTGGACCTCGGTTTCTCCCAACGACGTGGTGTAGAGGCGTCCGTCGGGCCCGAAACGGATCCCGTGCGGGAAGACGCTGGACCCGGCCGCGACGAGGACACCGAGGTTCTGTCCGGTGACGCGGTCGAATTCGAGGATCTGGTCACCCTGGTAGTCCGGGACATAGAGGTTCCCGTTCGGCCCGAACGTGAAGTTGTGGACCTGCGCAAGGCTGGGGTCGTTCGCAAACTCCGCGGTCCCCGGCGTCCCCAACGGACCAGGCTTCGGTGCACCTGTCGCTCCGTCGAAACGCATCACGCCGTTGTTCGCCGTACCGGGAACGTAGAGATCGCCGTCCGCGCCGAAACGCAAGAGCGCGGCACCGGCCAGGCCGCCACTTCCGTCGGGGACGAAGGTGTCGATGAACGCACCCGTCGTTCCGTCAAACCGCAGCACGCTGCTGGCGCTGGCGACGTAGAGATTGCCATCGGGTCCGAAGTCCAGGCCTCCGGCGTTGTTCAATCCGCCGGCCCCCGGGGCGACGAATTCAGCGGTGCCGGGCGTCCCGGTGGAGCTGGGAAACATGGCTCCGTTGGGTTCTGTCGTCGTACTGAAACGTAGGACGGAACTGGTGCCGGCCGATGTCAGGTAGAGACTGCAGTCCGGTCCCAGCATGATGCCGTGCGGGTTCGAAGCGATCGGGATGTAGACGTTGATGAAGGCGCCCGTCGAGGCATCGAACCTCTGGACGTCGCTATCGAGGAAGGTCGCGACAAGCATATTCCCTGCGGGTACGGGCGTGACCAGTCCGAGACCCAGGACCATCGCGAGTGCCGCGGTGACGCGCGATTGGGAAGTGCTCATCGTTCCCCCCTTTGGACCTCGTTGGCCGTCATCTACTAGATTAAGGGAAGCGCCGATTGAGCGGTTCGATCGCCGAGGACGCATACCCACCACCACTGAACGTTGGTTCCAACGCCGGGACTCGACGCCGAAAGGGGCGAATCGGCTACTGGACGTAGCCCAGGGACTTCAACGCCTCGAGGCGCTTTTCATCCAGCTCCGGATCATTTTCTACCACGTGGGCAGCGAACGCTTCGACGAGCCCGGCCTTGTATTCACCAAGCATCGTGCGCGCCTCGGCGTGAGCGGGAAGCTCGGGATCGAACAAGTCGTTTTGTTCCCACGGATCCGCGGCGAGATCGTACGCTTCGCAGACGTAGTTCGTCCCATCGAGCGTCCTGTGTTTGAATAGCGTGTCCCCGTCTCTCAAGCCAACCCAGATGGTTTCGGGTTTGTAGCCGGGGAACAGCGAATTCGCCAGCGTGATGTCCTTCCACTGCTCGGTCTCTTCCTCCGACCAGACTTCCGGCGCGAAGGAGGTGTGGAACCATGCCTTTAACGCGGGTTCGGGCTCTTTGCCGAGCACCGCGCGTGAAAGGTCGACGCTATCTGGGCGGTCTTCGAACTCGAGGCCGAGCAAACCTGTCAGCGTCGGCGCCAGATCGATCGACCGCGTCACGGCGTCGTACGGCTTGCTGGGGATGCCCAGACGTCCTGAGCGAATGATCAGCGGAACGTTCATCACCTCGTGACTCAGCTGAAAACTGTGGGTCCACTTGAACGGCGCGTTCTCGCGGTACATCAACTCACCGTGATCCGACGTGAACGCCACGAGGCTGTCATCTTCGAGGCCCGCTTCGCGGATCGCATCCATCACGCCGCCGAAGATGCCGTCAAGAATGTTGATCTGCGTCTTGTACGCGGCCTCCAGATACGCCGCAAGTTGGTCGGCGTCGTCTCCGGACAGCCCCAGCTTTTCGATCGTCTCCGGGTAATTGTACTGGAGCTCGAGCATCTGCTCCTGGAACAACAGGTGCATCTTCGATGCCCGTTTCCAGTCGACGTCGCGGGTGTGCTCGGGATAGTGTTTCCCGAAACCGGCAACCATGTCCGGATTGGCGTAGGGCCAATGAGGGATGGCGTTGTTGTGGATGATCGCCACTTTGTAGGTTGGATCCTGGGCCAGCCGCTCTAGAATCCGGACGAACGGCGCCGACTTGTCTCTCAACAACCCCTGGTACACCTGCTCGAAGTCCACGCCCTGGCCGTAATTGAAACGCTTGGACGACATCTCATGCGCGTCCCAGAAATGCGTGTCGTAACCGGCGGCGTGAAGCGACTCCGAGAGCATCTCGATCTCGTTCGGAATCCGGCTGGGGTGGTGGTACACCTCGTGGGTCCGGACGTCGCCCCCGGTGTAGATCGACGCGAACGCGATACCCGACTCTCCCGCCTCGGTGTGATGGCGAGCGAAGACGCGACTCTTCTCGGCGAACCGTTTCAGGTTTGGCGTGTAGATCGCGTCGGCCGAGTACGGGGCAATGTAGTCCTTGTTCAGAGAGCAGGTTGTGTACACAACAACCAGGCGTGGCGATTCGTCGGCGGGCTGATTGCACGACACGAATAGAAGCGGGAGCGCCACAATCCCCGTCAGGGTGACGCACAACGACACGCGACGCAGCCGATCTTGTATGCGACCCAACACGTGGGCTCCTTCTTCCGTCGCGTAAAACCCAGAGAATCGGTTCGTACTGAATTCCGGCGCATGGTATCAGACACGAACGAACCGGCCGAGTCGCAGCGCTACGACTTAGCGGGATCCGGAAGCGCCGACGCAGAGACTGCAATGCGGGTCTCTGAAGCAACTCCGCCGTAAGGGACTATTGCCTCCGTGACGCCCCTCGGATCGATCGCCGGGACTCGAATCTCGCCCAGGAAGTCGTAGTGCTCGATCCCTTCCAGGATGCCCCAGGCGTTGTGCCCGTCGGCGAAATAGACCTGCGAATGACCACGCAGTTTTTCCAGATCGGGGTCGTGATTGCCGACCACGACGCCGAGCGTCTTGCCGGTCAACATCTCCTCGTCGTTCCCCGAATCGCCGGCCACGAGGCAGTTCTCGATCGGGATTCCCCAGCGCAGGCAGAAATAGCGCACCGCCATTCCCTTGGAGGCTCGGATCGGAAGCACATCGAGGTATGCGTTGTGCGAGAAGATGAGCTTGGCCTGCAGGCGGCGCCGGCGAAGCCGGGCACGGATCTCAGGCAGCGGGGGCATCTTCTCCGGGTCCACGTCATAACTGATCTTGTAGCGACTCTGGCCCTCCGGCCCCTGCAGTTCGACGCCGGGCAGTCCCTTCATCGCCTCGCGCAGCCGCTCCGGTTTCCAGCGATAACGGATGTGCCGCTCCCAGCCGTAGTCCTCGACCAGTTTCGAGCCGTAGCGGATGGCACTGCCGACGGAGGTGATCAGCACCTGCGGTGTGGGGATCTTCCATCGGTTGAGCACCTCGCGGGTCAGGGCGATGCTGCGGCCGGTGGCGATCGCGAAGGCGACCTCGGCGTCGGAGTCGCGGAGGGTCTTGATCAGTTCTCGCAGTCCCCTGCGATCGCCGATCAACGTGTTGTCGATGTCGGCCACGACGAGGCGATCAAAGGTGATCAGGCGGCCCTTGACCGCAAAGAAGCGTCGGTCGCGCTCCGCCTTGCCGACCAGCTTACGCACCGTCTTCACGGTGCGTTCGGCGTGCGCCGACCAGGAGTAACGTTTGGAGCCGCGGACCCCGGCCCGTGACCAGCGGAGCCACTGCTTGCGGTCCTTGATCGCGTCGAGCAGCGCCGATCCGATCTCCTCGCAGGACAACGGATCGACAAGCGTGCCGTTCCGGCACCGCGCGAGGATATCGCGCGGTCCGCCGTCGGCCGTGCCCACGACCGGCACCCCGCTGGCCGCGGCCTCCAGCAACGTCAGACCGAATGGCTCGGTAAGCGCCGGGTTGACGAACACGCCGCGGGTCTCGGCCGCCAGCCTGTAGAAGCGCGAGATGTCCTCGCGTTCGTGCGATTTCGGATAGGCCACCTTGCCGTACAGATCGTACTCGTCGATCAGCTTGAGCACGTCGGTCAGGACTTCGGCGGCGCCGGGGTCGAGATCGTCGATGCGCTTGCGGTTGCCGAGCACCAGCACCAGGTTGGCACGCTCGCGCAGTTCGTCGTTCGTGGCGTAGGCCTCGACCAGCCGCAGCACGTTCTTTCGCGGATCGGCGCGCGAGATCGCCAGCACCATCGGCTTCTTCGGGTCGCGCAAAAAACGCGCGACGCGCGCGAACGCCGGGTTCGAGCGTGGCGAGCGCCGGATGCCGCGAGTCGTGAAGCTCTCCAGGTCGACACCCGGCGGGATGACGACCATTCTGCGCGGGTGGTAGTTCTCGTACTCCGCGTACTGTTCCTCGACTTCCTGTTGCGTGCTGGCGACGACGACCCCGGCGTGATCGAGCGCGGTCTCCTCGGCCTCGATGCGGCGGGTGATGTGGTACTTCTTCTCGATGCGGTCCGCCGGCGTACCCTGTTCGAGCAACCGTGCCAACTTGACCCGGCCGAGCGAGTGCCCGGTGAACGCCATCGGCAGGTTCAACAGGCTGGAGACGCGCGCCGCGACGTACCCGGCATCGGCATAGTGCCCGTGGACCAGATCGGGCACCGCGCCCCGAGAACGCAGGTCGTCGATGACGTGGTCGACGAACTCGTCGAGGTGCGACCACAACAGTTCCTTGCGGATGTAACGCCGGGGGCCACAGCGGATACGCCGTATCGAGACGTTCGGTCCGAGCGGTTCCACCGGCAGGGCGTAGTCGTCGTCGACGTCGGGATCCTCGATCAACCGCGTGATCAGGTCGACGCTCGCGACCTCAGGCTGCTCCCCGAGCACCCGGGCCAACTCGAGGACGTAGAGGATCTGTCCTCCGGTGTCCGGGTCGCGACCCAGTTCCGGGCGCCGTCCACGCAAGAGGCCGTGGATGCTGAACATCATCAGGTGCAGAGGCTTGCGATCCGGCATGGGTCAACCTGCTAGGCGGCTAGTATAGCCCCAATCAGGCGAAAAGACCGTAGTGGTAAGCCCCCTCGATGACGCCACTGGTGTAGTAGCCGTTCAGACCGCGGAAGTCGCCCTTCGCGAAGTAAACCGTGAGCGCCGGGTTCCGTTCCTGCGCCTGTTTCACATTGGCCACGAGTTGCTCGTCCGCGTTGCGCACGAGGACGCCGCGGAAGCCGGCGGTCAGCGGGAAGATGTCGTTGCCGCTGTCGCCACAGAACACGACCTCGCCCTTGGGGCAGCCGTAAGCCTGCGCCGCGTATTCCAGGGCCGTCTGCTTGGTCGCGCTGGCCGGTAGGAAGTCGAGCAGGCCCTTGCCGTCGTGCGAGTCGAAGCTGTAGACGATGACCTCGTCGAACTTGCCCTTGATCCGGCCGTCGACCTGCTCCAGCACGGTCTCCCTGCGCTCGTGTTCGACGTAGTAGCTCTGCTTGAACGCGTTCTGGTGCTCGCTCTCCTGTTCGCGCATGCCCTCGATCCCGGCAACGGCGTCGCGGATCGCTGCGGCGTCCCAGCGCGGGCTCGCCTGCTTCACGTGGGCATCCCAGCCCGGGTCCGGCGTCCAGCGGCCCTGCTCGAACCTGCGAATCGTCGTTCCTACGTCGCCGCAGAGCACGTCCGGGTGACGCACGCCGTACTCCTCGATCGCCTTCTCCGTGAGATCGAGATTGCGGCCCGTGACGTAGACGACGAGCGTGTCGTGTCGCACGGTCAGCTCGTTGAACATCTCGATCGCCTGTGGGTCGCCCTCCCAGTGGCCGTTGGGCAGCAGCGTCCGGTCCAGATCGGTCGCAAGTATCTTCATCGTCGCGCTCCTAGCCGTACGACAGCCGGATTTCCTCGCCGGCGTCGTTCCGATGGGTCACTACAAACGTGTAATCGAACAGGTTCGCGCTCAGTGAGGCAACGGAGTCCCCGTTGGTCCAGGTCATGCGCAATTCGTTCTCTTCACAGTCGTGAATCGTCAGCGTGCCGTCGAAGGCCTTGGAGTTGTTACGCAGCCGGATCAGCTGGAGCTGGTTCCGGACGACGATGCGCCCCAGCTGGGCCTCGACGTCCTCCATCTTCATCGTCGTCCGGTTGATCTCCTTATGCCCACCGGTGCCGCCCCGATCCGCCGCCAGGTAGTCGTTCCGCCCGGCGAACAGATCCAGATACCAGATCTGCGGAGTGCCCGGCATGAACAGCTGGATCGCCCGCGCCAGGCGCAGCTTCATCTCGTCCTCGCCGAGGGCGCTGAAGAACGTGGCGTTGACCTGGTAGTAGCCGATCTTCTTGCCGTCGGCACCGTACAGATTCTTGACTCGACCACCCCGATCGAGGATCCGGCCGATCATGCCCTCGATCTGCTCGTCGCTCAGAAGGCCCTCGCGCGCGTCGCCGGACTCGCCGCTCAGATCGAGCACCGGGATGCCGTCATGGCAGCCGAGCATGTTGATCGTGCGGAGCTTCTTCGACACGATCTCACGGGCCCAGTTCAGCAGGTGGGTGTTCGTACCGCGATCGAGGGCGTCGATCACCAGGCCGGGGAAGAAGAAGTCGTAGACCGGAAAACCCTCCCCGGCGACCTCCTCGTGAAGGCCCTGTCCGTACCTCGAGTGGATCTCGGGCAGGAGGATAAGATCGTGACGGCGGGCCATCTGCCGCAGCCGCTCGAGATACTCCCACGTCCCCGGTTTGTTGAAGAAGTTCATCTCGCCGGGTTGCTTGTGTAGGTAGGCAAACGCGTCCAGACGAACCATCCGGGCGCCGAACCGTCGCAGCTTGCCCAGCGTTTCGTCATAGAATTCCCAGACCTTCTCGGAGTTCGCGTTCAGGTCCATCTGCCCGAGGTAGTGGCGCTTGCGCTCGACGATCTGGATGACGTCTTCCCGGCTGCACGAGAATCGGTCGACGTCGAGGTCGTTCACCCCTCCATGGGTTTCCAGTTCCTCGGTGCAGATCCGCGCAAGCGTCACCGCTTCCTTGTGAGTCAGTCCTTCGATCTCCAGAAGGTCCTCCGGAGTCAGCTCCGGGTAGCTCACCTTCTGGTAGAACGTGTTCCAGTACGGCCGATGGGAGCCGTCCGGGAAGCGTACGTCGAGAATCGGCAGTCCCGGCTTGCGCATGAACAGCTTGTCCAGGTGCTTCTTCTTCGGGACGATGTGGCCGTTGGGGCCCATCTGGCCCTCGCCCCGCCAGAAATCGTTCCAGTCGATGAAGAAGTCCTTGTACTCAGAGTCGTCCCCATTTCGCAGCATGTCCTGAAATTGCGGAGATCCCACGGAGAGGTGATTCAGCACCAGGTCGAACTTGAGGCCGAGGCCGAGTTTCCGGAGGGCCTCGATGTCCTTCGCCGTGACGAGTTCCTCGTTGAACTCGTAATCGATAATCGAGAAACCGCGGTCCAGGTCGCTGTGGAAGAACGTGGGCAGGATGTAGAACAGCGAGAAACATCCCTCGAGCTCCGGTCGTCGCAGCAGTTTCACCGCGTCGGCCAGGTTGCGGCCGATGCTGTCGGGGTAGGCGTTGAACATCACGCCCTTCGGCGACGGGGACGATTTCGATGGGTCGGTCATGTCGCGAGCCTCGATAGTTCCGCGAGCGTAGCGCACCGCGGCCGCGGCATTTTAGGACAAAGAGCGGGTTTCGGCACCACAAAAAGGGCCAGGACGGCCGCCGATAACTCGGAGTGTCGGTCAGCCCAGTTTTTGAACAGAACGCGGAACGCGATCTTCCGGAGTTGCTGCGCGTGAGTCGATCAGGCCCTCTAACACGGTGAAGAGTTCTGAGCGCAGCTTGAGGCGTCGGATATCCGGTTCGAGCGGTAACGGTTTAGGATGCAAGAGCGCGCGGGGAGTTCCTCGCGAGATTGCGACCTTCAGGGACTCTCGGGCCGAAAGCCCTTCTCGGACAACTGCTTGCGAATCGCGCGACGGACCACTCCGTCGAAGGTGCGCGAGCCGTCGATCCCCTTCTTCTTGGCCTGCCCGGCAACGTGGTCCCGTCGCTGCGCGCTGAGCAGCAAGATCTGCTGCCGGATCTCCTGGCGTTTCCGGAACTGTTGCTCGATATAGGACTCTCGTTCGGCGTAGGTCATCTCACGCATGACCTCCGGCAACTCGGCCTCGTCGATCTCGTAGAGCTCGATTTGACCCGATTGCAGGACATCGACGACATCCCATGTCTGCGAGTACAGCGCCCCGGCCTTGGTCTGGGCCCGGGTCGCCGCAGTGGCGGCGTTCAGCGACTGGGCATTCTCGTCCTGAGCGGTCTGGATCTTGAGGCGCCCCTTGCCGGCCTCGCCGAAGGGCACGTAGGTCTGGTTGAGCGCCGTGCTCAGTTCGGCCATTTCTCCATCGAACGGCGTCTCGGCCAACAGTGCCGCGGTGCGGTGATTGATCGAGGCGAACTGACCGCTGGCCATCTCGGCGAGGACCTTCCACGACTCCGCGTCGGGCTTCTGCTCTCGTCCACAGTAGACGGCGTGAACCACGAGGTCCTTACCCAGTGCATCGAGGGCCACCGAGCGCAGGTCGACCAGCTTGTCCTGCTCGGCCGACTCGTTTCCCGCAATGAACACAAGCTTGATGCTGTCGACAGAGTCGGTCCAGGCCAACTGTTCCACGGCCGCCTGCAGGACGCGAGCGACGTTCTCCTCACCCCCGCTGGTCTCGAGTTGAAACAGGCGCTCGGAGACGAGATCCAGATCCGCGGTCAGCGGAGACTCGATACGGACGTACCCGTTTTCGCGCCCGTTCTTGCTGTTTCCATAGGTCAGCAACGCTACCCGGAGTTGCGGCGGTGGATCGAGCTGTGTCAACTCGTTGACCACATCCCACATCGTCAAGCGCGCGGCGTCGATCAGAGTCTTCATCGAGCCGCTGGTGTCCAGCACGATTGCCAGTTCGATGATCCCTGCCGAATCGTCGAAGTCGAACGGCTCCTGGGCCGTCGGTCCGACGCCCCACGTCAGGCCGACCAGGCAGATCAGACTCAGGACAGCGGCCCTTCGTATAGGCTTGGTTCCCATCTTTACAGCCTCTCGCCATCCCGGCACTACGCTGGGAGCGCGGAAGAAAAGGGCCCGCCCCGAAGGGCGGGCCTTATTGCGTCTTCAGGCCATTATGGACACATGGGAGAGATGGCCTCCACCATGTAGTACCAGACCTCTCCGGGAGCGAGGCCGTCGTTCATATCCAACCATTGATGCCCGGCGGTCGCCGGGTCCATGTCGTCAACCAGGTCCGCGGTCCACTCCCCAGTCCAGGTCTCGTAGGACATGCTTGCGTCATGGCTGCGATGGACGGTGTAGCTGGTGGCGTTCGGATCGTCGAAGCCGAGCATCACGTGATCGCCGCTGGGATCCATGCTGGACATGCTGACACCCAGGTCGTCCAGGTATACGCCCTGGTTGCCTGACGGCGCCGGTCCGCAGTCGGCTTCACACGTGCAGGTCTCCTGCGGATCGCACACGGCATCGCCGCACACGGCCGAGCCCCCACCGGAGCCCCCCGAAGGGATGAAGATGTCCAGGAACGTCCCGTCGGCGAAGTTCATCCGAATCTGGTACGCCCCCTCATCCGCCTTCACGTCGAAGTGGAAAGCGAGTCTCTCGGCCACGTCGGCCTCCAACGTCCTCGCTATGGGGCCACCGCTCCACGGAGTCGGGTCGAACAGAGGCGGAGCCGGCATGTTCCCGAACTCGTCCTCGGGCATGTCGCCGATGAAGAGCCTCTGCAATGAGAGCGGTTCCGACACCCCCGGCGCGTTCCCTTGCCAGATCACGGTTCCGTCGAGAGTGACCTGTCTGAGGTCCCCATTGGACGTCGGCCAGATCAGCTCGAGGAACTTGATCTCCTTATCCATGTCGGTCAAGTTGGTCACGTTGACACTGCCGTGCTTGGCTTTCTTCTGGAACTTGTCGAGCAGGATGCCTTCTTTGATGGTCACGGATGCGGTGTCACAGACCTCGTCGCATTCGGGATCGCCAGTTCCGGCCGGGCCGGTGGTGCACTCGTCCTCGGGCGGGCAAGTGTCCGGGTACGAGTCCGTCCCGATGGCGGTTGCCGTGTTGTCGACCTCGAAGATATCCACCACGTTGCCGCAACTGCGGAAGAACGAACCGTCCTCACCGTTCGTCTTCTTGTAGCGGGCGATGGAGAAGTAGTCGATCTGCCAGTCCGGGTTGTCGACCGGATCCGGACCACCCGACTGCCCCCAGCCGCCCGTGTAGGCGTCCGAACAGGACAGGTGCAACTCGAACGGCTGGTCGAAAGGACCGTCACCGGGCGGGTCGAAGATGTAGTCGTTCTTGGTCAGGCCGGGGTCGCCCGCGGCGGTGATCAACATACCGTCCAGGTAGACCGGACCCAGAGCGTTCCCCTCGAGGATGCTCCCGTTGTCGAACACGAACCGGAACTCGGCACCGTTTCCGGTCCCGTCGCCGAAGATCTGGTCGCCCGACAGGAACGGCGCCACGATGTACGTCACCGTGATGAGCACCGACTCGTTCGCCGGGATCTGCAGCGTGCAGTCGACCATTTGCGGCGTCGGGGGTAACGGCGGAACGGCCGGGATGACCGGATCCACGGTACAGGTACCGCTACCGGTACCACCGTCGACCGCCACCACCATCACGCTGTCCGCCCAGAGGAAGCTGTTCAAGGTATCGGTGACCATCACGTCGACCGCATCCGACGGACCGGAGTTCGTCACCTCGATGGTGAACTCCTGGCCCGTTCCCTGCGGAACCTCGATCACGACCGGATCGAAGAGCTTCTCGATCGCGAGCGTGATGTCGACGAGGATGTCGATCGTGTCGTTGGCATCGTCGATGACGTTTTCGCCTTGCGGCGCTTCGCCCGTGACATCAGCCGTATTGAGAAGGTCGTCCGTCGCAACAACGTAAGACTCGACATCGAAGGTCACGGCAATGGTCACCGTGCCGTCGGGATCGAGGCTCGCGACCATCCACTCGATGTTATTGTCGTCGAGCCCGCCGTTGTCGACCTCGAACCCGGGCGCTCCACTCACGTCGGTCACCGTGAGTTTCGAGTCGACTATATCGGTGATCGTCACGTTAGTCAGTGTCACGTTGCCCGTGTTTTCCACAAGCAGCGTGAAGGACCCGGGGCTGCCCCCCGCAATCAAGGAGTCCTGGGCGAAGACCTTCTGGATCTCGATCGACCGAACCTGCGGGATCGGCACTGTCGCGTCGGCCGTGTCGTTCGGCGCTTGATCGCTCGACGCCGTCGCCGTGTTGTTCCTGACTCCGGCGTTGATGTCTTCCAGCGTGATGCTGTAGGTCGCGGTGCAGATCACCGCTGCCGAACCCGCATCCAACCGATCGATCACGTTGTCGTTGTCCGGCGGCCCACAGTCGATCGCGCTTAGACCGACCAGCGGATCGCTCACCACCACGTTGGTTAGGTTCGCCGTGCCGGTGTTCGCCACTGTGAAGGTATACGTGATGACGTCGCCCGGATTGGCTTGGTTGTCCATTCCGAGATCTAGCGTTCCCGTCTTGTCCAGACTCAGCTCGGGAGTCGTTACAGGATTGTCCTCCTGGTCATCCGGAGCATCGTCCTGAGTCGACGTCGCAGACCCGATGTTCACGATCGTCGTACCAAGATCGCTCGACCGCACCGTGTAGCTTCCC
>JAOTYK010000043.1 GCA_029861955.1 Acidobacteriota bacterium | reverse complement strand
ATCGCAGCCGTCAACGTCGTCTTTCCGTGGTCCACGTGACCGATCGTTCCCACGTTAACGTGGGGCTTTGAACGATCAAATTTTTCCTTGGCCATCGCTACTCCTTCGTTCGCCTTGTCTGCTAACCAACACTCGTAATGGAGCCCATGACCGGATTCGAACCGGTGACCTCTTCCTTACCAAGGAAGTGCTCTACCGACTGAGCTACATGGGCACAACGGTTCAAACAACTGTCACCGTCGGGCCGCACTCGCTCTCTAGAGACGACCCGTGTCAACTCCAACATCCTTTCGTCTTCGCCTCGTCCGTCATCGTGATTGGAGCGGGAAACGAGATTCGAACTCGCGACCCTCAGCTTGGAAGGCTGATGCTCTACCAACTGAGCTATTCCCGCGCACTCCTTCACGGCGTCCCTTGAATCGCCAACGCTTCTTGATGGACTAAAGACCCTCGACCGACCAACCAAACAATTCGTTTCAAACTTCAATACCGACGCGACGACTGGTGGAGGGAGAAGGATTTGAACCTTCGTAGGCCTAAGGCCGGCAGATTTACAGTCTGCTCCCTTTAACCACTCGGGCACCCCTCCGTAATGGGCCAGACAAATCGACCTTCACGGTCGGACCCCGCTGATCGCCGTCACTCTATTTCTTCTGTCCTTCTCCCCGACGAGCCAGCTCCCTTTGGAGCTGGCGAAGGGATTTGAACCCCCGACCCGCGGTTTACAAAACCGCCGCTCTACCAACTGAGCTACGCCAGCCTCGACACAAACGGCAGATGTTAACAGTGAGCTATGGAGCTTTCAAGACCCCCGACGGCGGGATTTCCTCTGACGAACCGCCTCGAAAAGTAGCACACCTGTCGAAATTGCGACATTGAGAGAATCAAAATTTCCCGCCATGGAGATTCGGGCCCGAGAATTGCAGGCATCCGCCAGCGAAGGCCGAACCCCCCGCCGCTCGCCACCCGCCAGGATCAACGTCGGACCGGTCAGGTCGACCCGATCCCATTCGACGTCGCCGCGAGGGTCCAGGACCACGGTCTCGAACCCTTTTTCCCTCAACCAGCCAATTCGTCGGGCCAACCTCGGTTCACGGGCCACGACCAGGCCCTCCACGGCCCCCGCCGAGGCCTTGGCCACCGCCGGCGTCAACCCCACGGTCCCCTCGCTGCTCAGGAGGACGCCCGAAACGCCGGCCCCGATGGCGGAACGCAGGATCGACCCCAGGTTACCGGGATCCTGGACCCGGTCGACCGCCAACAGCAACGGGGCGTCGGTCGCCTCGAGGGCCTCGAGACAGAGGGTCTCTGCATCGGCGTAGACCCGTGGGGCGATCTCGGCCAGCACACCCTGATGACGGATCCCATGGCCCAACTGCTGGGTCAGGACACGGCGTGGCACCCGCTGGGTCGGGATGCCGGCCTGACGGGCGGCACGAAGGAGTCGGCCGAAACGGGACTCCTGCTCGACGGCCACCAGGAGTCGCTGGATCGAACGCGGCCGTCGCTCCATCAACTCCTGGACCGGACGGTTCCCGTAGACCCACGTCGGCTCGCCCGATTCGCCACCCTTATCGCTCACCGAGTTGCTCCAGTTGGCCGCGGATTCGAGCCACCGCCGATGGAACCCGTTGGGGATTCAGCCGATGTCCGACGACGATCGCCGGGACCAGCCGATCGAGGTCCGGTCCGTGCTGGCGTCCCGTCAACGCCAGACGGATCGGCTGGAAGAGCGCTTTCCCCTTCTGCCCACTCCGCTCCTTGACCGTGGCGACGACCTGCTTCCAGCCGGGGCCATCCACCGGTGACGCCTGTTCCAGCGCCTCGATCAGCGCGCCGGCCACCGACCGACCTTCCGCGCTGGCCAGGGGGCCGTCAACCGCCGTCTCACCGCCGGCACCGACGTCGAAGAGCATCTGGAGCCGCTCCGGAATCTCGGTGTAACGACTGAGGCCCGGTCGGACGAGGGCCACCAGCAGCATCTGCCAGTCGGGATCCAACGTGGCGCTCTCCAGCAGGCCGGCCCGGTGGAGTCGTTGACCGATCTCGTCCCCCAGACTGCCGTCGTCCTGGCGGACGATCTGTTGCGCGCAGACCCAATCGAATTTCTCAGGGTCGAAGGCTGCGGGAGAGCGGCCGACCCGCGAGAGACTGAAACGCTCGCGGAGTTCGTCAACGGAGAGAATCGCCTCATCGTCCTGAGGGCCCCACCCCAGGAGCGCCAGAGCATTGACCACACCGCCGGCCGGGTAGCCTCGTTCCCGGTAGTCGCCGACCGAGACGGCGCCATGACGCTTGCTCAGGCGACTGCCGTCCTGCCCACGCACCATCGGGAGATGGACAAAACGAGGTCGCGGGCTACCGAGGGCATCGAACAGGAGAACCTGTCTTGGCGTATTGGAGAGATGGTCGTCGCCACGGATGACCTCGTCGATGGCCATGGCGGCATCGTCGACCACGACCGCAAAATTGTAGGTCGGGCGACCGTCCTGACGAACGATGACCGTGTCACCCAGCTCCGCAGTGGGGAACTCGATGGTCCCCCGTAGCCCATCCTCGAACCGGACCATGTCGGCGGGCGACTGCGGGTCCACGACGGCAAACCGGATCGCGTGGGGCTCTCCGCCGCCGGCTCGCGTCGTCGCCTCCTCGGGATCCAACCCCCGACAGGTCCCAGGGTACGGAGTCACGCCGTCCGAAGGACAGAAACAGCGGTAGGCCCGTCCGGCCCGAAGCAACCGCTGACCGGCCTCCCGATAGAGTTCGCTGCGTTCGCTCTGTCGGTAGGGGCCGTGATCCCCGCCGACGTCGGGGCCCTCATCCCAATCCAGCCCCAGCCAACGTAGATCCTCGAAGATCGTCGCCTCGGACGTCGCCTGGTGCCGATCGGTATCCGTATCCTCGATCCGGAGGACCATCGTCCCCCCGCGCCGGCGGGCTTCCAGCCAGTTGAAGAGCGCGGTCCGAGCGTTGCCCAGGTGAAGCGACCCGGTGGGAGATGGCGCAAAACGGACGCGTGGGCCGTGACTCACGACGACGCCCGAACGAGGGCGACGGCCTGACAGGCCAGCCCTTCGCCACGCCCCAGGGCGCCCAGGCCCTCCAGAGTTGTGGCCTTCAGCCCGACCCGGTCGCTGGGCATCCCGAAGGCCTCGCCGATCCGCTTCCGCATGGCGTCGGCATGGGGCGAGATCTTCGGACGTTGCCCGAGGAACGTGATGTCCAGGTTGACGGGCTCGAAACCGGCCTCGCGAATCAAGCGGGAAACGTGTGCGGCCAACTCCGCGCTGTCGGCATTCCGGAATCGTTCGTCGTCCGGTGGGAAATGGTGGCCGATATCGCCGAGACAGAGCGCTCCAAGCATCGCATCCATCGCCGCGTGAAGAATGACATCCGCATCGGAGTGCCCGTCGAGAGGCGTCTCGCCCGGAAAGACGACACCGCCAAGGACCAACTGCCTGTGGGTTCCCGCCTGGCCATAACGGTGGATATCGAACCCCGTGCCTATCCTGAGATCCATCTCCGCTCCGTCGGCGTCCTCGGCGAACCACGCCTGTGCCTGATCGAGATCTTCCCGAGTCGTAATCTTGGCGTTCCGTCGTTCTCCCTGGACCCAGTGCACCTCATGGCCGGCCTGCTCCAGAATTCCGGCCTCGTCGGTCTGTTCCAGGACGGCATCGCCCAGACGATCGAACGCGTCCTGCAGCCACTGGCGACGTGCCGCCTGAGGGGTCTGCGCGAGCCTCAGCCCACTTCGATCCACCGTATCCCGGACGACCTCGCCCTCCACGCGTTTGACCGTATCGGGGACCGCGACACCAGGAACGACGGCCCCATGGTCTCGAACGCCCTCGACCAGCCGCGTCATCAGTTCGGGAGTGACCAGCGGTCGGGCGGCGTCATGGACGAGGACATAGTCGGCATCGGTCGCCGCCTCCAGTCCGGCCCGCACCGACTCCGGTCGTGTCGCGCCGCCGGCGACGACGGCCTGAACCCCGGGCCAACCGGCAACGGCCCGTCCCGTATCCGATCGGATCTCGTCCTCCGAGAGGACCACGACGATCCCGTCGACATCGGCACAAGCCTGCATCGCACGGACGGCGACCTGCAGGACGGACATGCCCGCGCCTAATGTCTCAAACTGTTTGGGAAGCGTGCCACCGAATCGGGATCCGCGCCCTGCGGCAACGACGATGGCGACGATGGTCTCGCTGCGCCCGCGTCGCATCAGATCTCCATCAGGTCCTTTTCCTTGGCCGCATTCAGATCGTCGATCGCCTTGGTGTGATCGTCGGTCTTCTGCTGAATCTCCTGGAGATGACGACGGGCGTCGTCCTCGGAGATCTGCTTGGCCTTCTCCATCTTCTTGATCTCTTCGTTGCCGTCGCGGCGGATCTGTCGGATCGCCTGCTTGGCATCTTCGCCCATCGAGCGGACCTTCTTCACCAGCTGTTTGCGTCGCTCCTCGGTTAGCGGAGGAATCGGGATTCGCATCATCTTGCCGTCGTTGGTCGGGTTCAATCCGAGGTCCGACGTCAGGATCGCCTTCTCGATCAGCGGAATCAACGTCGGGTCAAACGGCTGCGCGACGATCATCGAGGGCTCGGGGATCGACAGCTTCGCGACCTGATTCAGCGGTGTCGGCGTTCCGTAGTATTCGACGCTCAGGCCATCGAAGAGGGAAAGCGAGGCGCGACCGGTACGGATGGCGCCGAGCTTGCTGCGGGCATCCTCGAGGGTGGCGTCCATACGGGAATCGGTATCGACTAACAGTTCTTCCGGGGTCATGGAATCATTCTCCCACAACGGAGCCGACGTCCTCGCCTGCCAGGATACGACGCAGGTTGGAGGGCTGTCGGATGTTGAAGACGACGATCGGTAGTTTGTTGTCCATGCAGAGTGAAATGGCCGTCGTGTCCATCACCCTCAGGCCACGCTCGAGCACCTCGAGATAGCCGACCTTCTTGAGAAGTTTTGCGTCGGGCTCCACCATCGGGTCCGCGGTGTAGATGCCATCGACCTTGGTGGCCTTCAGCAGCACCTCGGCCTTGACCTCCATCGCCCGCAACGCCGCGGCGCTGTCGGTGGTGAAGTACGGATTGCCGGTGCCCGCTGCCAGGATGACCACGCGACCCTTCTCCAGGTGTCGCAGCGCGCGACGGCGCAAGAAGGGTTCGGCCACCTGACGGATCTCGAGGGCGGAGAGTACGCGGGTTGTGATGTTTCGCCGCTCGAGAGCATCCTGTAGGGCCAACGCATTGATCAGTGTCGCCAGCATTCCCATGTGGTCGGCGCTGACACGATCCATCCCCTCGGCCGCGGCACCCCGGAAGATGTTGCCGCCACCAACGACCAGAGCCAGTTCGACTCCAAGCTTGTGACAGACGGCGATCTCGTCGGAAAGCGCGCCGAGCACCTCCTGCGAGATACCGGAGGTTCCGCCCCCCATCAACGCTTCACCCGAGAGCTTCAGCAGCACTCGTTTGTAGCGTAGCGTGCCGTCTTCGCTCACGTGGCTAGCCTTCGTCGCCGAGCACGAACCGACTGTAACGTCGGACCTTGATGTTCTCGCCGATCCGACCCACTGCCTCGGTGACGAGTTGCGTCACGGTCTGGTCGGGATCGCGGACGTAGGGCTGCTCCATGAGACAGTTCTCCTTGTAGAACTTCTCAATCTTACCCTGAACGATCTTCTCGACGACGTTATCCGGTTTGCCGGACTGGCGAGCCTGATCCGAAGCGATCTCCCGCTCGCGGTCCAGCACGTCCTTGTCGACGGACTCGCGGTCCAGGTAGCGCGGATTGGCGGCCGCCACATGCATCGCGATTCCCTTGACGAAGGAGACAAACCCCTCGGAGCGCGCCGCGAAGTCCGTCTCGCAGTTGACTTCCAGAAGGACACCGATCTTTCCGCCGGTGTGGATGTAGGAGCTGATGAGACCCTCGCCCGCCACGCGACCGGCCTTCTTCTCGGCCGACGCGGCGCCTTGCTTTCGGAGGATCGTCTCGGCGGCCGTGACATCGCCCCCTGCCTCTTCAAGTGCCTTCTTGCATTTCATCATGCCCACGCCGGTCTTCTCGCGGAGTTCCTTGACGGTGGCGGCTGTGATCGTCATCGCTCGATTCCCTTCAGTATGGAACGGGTCTGCATTAAAAAGCCCCGGCGCAGCCGTGGTCCGCGTCGGGGCCTGTTCTCGTTTCGTTCGTATCGATCGTACTCGTCAAACGCGGATCTTGCTTAGTCGTTGCTGCCGGCCTTCTCCGCAACCGCGGGAACCTTCTGCGGCTCCACAACCTGCGCTTGCTTCCGGACCTTGAGTCGCCGCGCTTCGCGGGCTCGGACACGATCGGCCACGCTGCGCGGCTGCGCGGCGGCGTGCTTCTGATCGTCGGACTCGCGAGAGGGCTTGCGTGCCTCCCATGCGGCACGACCCTCGATGATCGCATCGGCAAAGCTCCCGGCGAACAACTTGATGGCACGAATGGCATCATCGTTGCCCGGGATCGGGAAATCGATCGGATCGGGATCGCAGTTGGTATCGACGATAGCGATTACCGGGATGCCCAGCTTGCGAGCTTCGGCGACCGCGATCTTCTCTTTGTGGGGATCGACCACGAACATCGCCTGCGGAAGCTTGCCCATCGTCTTGATGCCCGAGAGACTCTTCTCCAACTTTCCGCGTTCCTTGTCCAGACGAGAGCGCTCTTTCTTGGTGAGCTTGGCGGACTCTTCCTCGTCCATCTCCTCGAGCTCTTTGAGTCGATTGATGCTTTTGCGAATCGTGGCGAAATTCGTGAGGGTTCCACCCAGCCAACGTTGGTCGATGTAGTACTGCCCGCTGCGTGTCGATTCCTCGACGACGACTTCCTGGGCCTGGCGCTTGGTCCCCACGAACAGAACACTGCCACCGCGGGAGGCGATTTCCGACGCGAACGAAAGTGCGTCGCGCAGGAGCTGTGCGGTCTTCTGCAAGTTAATGATGTAGATGCCATTGCGGGAGCCGAAGATGTAACGCTTCATCTTCGGATTCCAACGACGGGTCTGGTGGCCGAAATGAACGCCGGCTTCCAGTAATTCTTTAACCGTGACGGATACCAACAATGCCTCCCTGGCGAACCTGCGCGGAACGTGGATACACGACTATCGTTTCGAGAATTGGAATCGCTTACGAGCGCCCGGTTGACCGTACTTCTTACGCTCGACCTTGCGGGAATCTCGAGTCAGGAATCCGGCTTTCTTCAGTGCGGCGCGGAGTTCCGGATTGTGCTCACACAGGGCTCGGGCGATCCCGAGACGAAGGGCGCCGGCTTGACCGGTATAGCCACCCCCGTGGACCCTGACGTGAATATCGAACTTGTCGCCGGTCTCGGTGATGGCGAGAGGCTGACGGATGATCTGCTTGAGCATGTCGTTGGGGAAGTAGTCGTCGAAGGTGCGACGATTGACGGTGATCTCGCCTTTGCCCGGCCGGAGGTAGACTCGCGCGGTCGAAGACTTGCGGCGGCCCGTACCGTAATGCTGAATCGATGTGTCGCTCACGTCGTTGATGTCTCTCTATCGTGAGGCGCTTGCGACCGCGATGGTCCAGGCCTTGGGTTGTTGCGCGTCATGCGGGTGTTTGTCGCCGCCGTACACTTTCAATTTCCGAGCCATCTGCCGACCCAGGGGGCCGTTGGGCAACATGCCGCGAACGGCAAACTCGATGAGTCTCTCCGGGTGCCGATCACGAAGCTTCTCCGCGGTGATCTCCTTGAGACCGCCGGGGTAGCCGCTATGACGTCGATACTTCTTGTCGGCCCACTTGTTGCCGGTCAGGTGGACCTTCTTGGCGTTGACGACAATCACGTGGTCTCCCACGTCGAGATGCGGGGTGAACGTGACCTTGTGTTTTCCACGCAACCGGGTGGCGATCTGCGTTGCCAACCGACCCAATGTCAGACCATCGGCGTCCACGATCCACCAGTCGCGTTGGATCGAGTCTCTTGTCGGAACATACGTCTTCATCGAAGCCTCACCCGTTGCCGGTCGAGCCTGGGCCGTGGTGCCCGACGGTCGACCTGCGCGCAGAAAATCCCCTGGAAATGAATGCGGACTTTTATCACCGGGGAAAAACCTTGTCAAGGCGACCCCATTGGTGCAGCCGACCTCGTGCCCGACTGCTATAGATATACCCGAATCGCGGTCCGCCATTGGGGAAAACGTGGTCAGAGATCCCGAAAAAGAGCCCAGCCGGGTCCGTTCGATGTTCGATGGAATTGCCGGGCGCTACGACCTGCTCAATCACCTGCTCAGCCTGAACCTGGACCGCCGCTGGCGACGGGCGGCCGCCAGGGAGCTACCGGAGCTCGGCCAGGGGGTGATCCTGGACCTCTGCGGGGGTACCGGGGACCTCAGTATCGCCGCCGAGGGGTCCGGCCGAGCCGAGACGGTGATCTGTTGTGACTTCTCCCACGAGATGCTCGCCAGGGCCAACGTCAAGTTCCGGCAGCGGGGGGTGGACGGGAGCTGTCTGGTCCTCGAGGCCGATGGCCTGAACCTGCCGTTTCCCGACGGGACCTTCGACGCCGTGACCGTCGGCTTCGGGGTCCGGAACTTCGTCGACCTGGACGCCGGCCTCGGGGAGATCCATCGGGTCCTGCGGCCCGGCGGGCGGCTGATCGTCCTGGAGTTCAGTCGACCGACCCGAGCACCGCTGGCACCGCTCTATCGGTTCTACCTGAAACGGATCCTGCCGAGGCTGGGTGACGGGGTCCACGGTGCACGAGGGCCCTACGGCTACCTGGCACGAACGATCGCCGCCTTCGACGATCCCGAGACCCTGGCCGATCGGATCCGAGATGCGGGGTTCCCGACCTGTGACTGGTCGCCAATGACCGGCGGGATCGTCGCGTCCCACACGGCCATCAAGGCCAGCCGCTAGGTCCCGCTACTTCGAGCGGGATTCTGCGAGGGCCTTGCGGGCCTCGACCAGTTCGGTCCGGGCGTCCTCGAGAGACTTCTGGGTCCGACGCACCCGCTCCTGCCCGTCGGCCGCATTCCAGGTCTCATCCCCGTCCGGGGCGTCCGGTCGCGGGAGGTAGGGGTTGCGGGTGGCCAGGAGACGCTTCTCCAGACCGGTGATCTTCTGCTCGGCGGCAACCACGGCCTCCTCCGCCGCGGCGATCTGTTGCTGGCGCTCAGCGTCGGCGGCTTTCTTCGCCTTCATCGCCGCAAGCGGATCCGGGAGACCCGGTGCTGCCGGTTGTTTCGTCGTCGGCGTCGTCGGCGGCGGCGTCGTCGGCGTCGTCGGCGTTGCGGTCTCCGACGACGGATCGTCGGTCGCGGCTTTCTTCGGAGTGGATTTCAGGTCGGCATTGGTGAAGACGATGGGCGCGTCATCTGCTTTCTTCTTGTCGACCTTCTTGCCGCCGGTGGCCCGAGCGATGTCGGAGCCCTTCTTTGTCTTCTCCTGGGACTTGGCCTTCTCCCCCTCGGCCGCGAACGGGGTCAGGGTGACGGCAAGGACGATGGAGAGTAGGACGACTAGCGGGCGATTGAGATGGCGTTTCACGGGGACCTCCGACCGATGATGGACTCTTTCAAGTGTATGGCGCAGCGGAGCGAATGTCACCAGAACGGTCAAAAAGAGCTGGTTTTCCACGATGTAATGGCGGTCAGGGGCAGATCCCAGGATTCCGGCGGCCAGTTCGCCTCGAGGGACGCGTCCCAGTAGAAGTCCGGCGTGGGCTGGCTGCCGTCGGCGATGGACTGGGTCACCCCCTCCCAGGTGATGACCGATCCGTAGTTGACCGCAACTCCCAGTGCCTCATACGACCCGTTCGTGAAGAAGATCCCGTGAAACGACGAGTGGGCCGTGTTGATGAGCGGTCCCCTCTCGTTGCGGATCACGCCACCCCCGAAAGCATTCGCCAGGTCGTAGCGGTCCTGGTTGACCAGATTGCCGGAGTAGTCGAGATTGATCCACGGCTCGCCGGGGTCGAACGTCCCGTCGCCATCCAGATCCTGGAACGGCTCGGCGGGGGCTTGCATGGTCGTCGCCGCACCGGTGAGACCGGTGAGCTGAAACGACTCGACGTTGACATAGAGCAAGCCGCGGAAATTCCAGGTCCCCCCCGAGATCGTAATCGCAGGCGTCAGGTTGTCGAACACCCGATCGCCGTCGTCATCCCGGGCCGGGCGTCCGTCCTGCGTGTCGAAGAAGTAGAAGCCCTGTTGGCCATCGGTGATCTGCCGGAAGGTCTGCAACGGGCCCAGTCCGTTCTCGCGGAACTGATCTCCGGTGACCCATCGGTAGTAGTGGGCGTTGCGGTCCCCCGAAGTCGCCACGGACTTCCAGAGTGGGTACTCAAAGTTGGGACAGGTCGCCAGCGGCAGTTGCTGGAACAGATTCGAGTGATCGCTGCCCGCCGCCGGCGGGCTGGCTGCCGGATACGGCTGCTGGCCCGGCGCGTGGCCGACCAGGTCTCCGCCGGCGATCGCCCGAAACCAGGGGCCACCGGGGTGCGGGATGGTATGCCCGTCCCGCGCCGCCTTGAAGTCGGTGATCGCGGTGGCATCCACCGTGTCCCAGAGGCGGTCGAGTCGCGGGCTTACCGGCACCCCCCGGGGAATGCTGGCGGGGAGTCCCAGCACATCGGACGACAACGTCATGTCCCCGACCGAGGTCATCGGTCCCCAGTAGACCGATAGGTCGCCGGTGAACACGATGTCGCCGCAGGAGTGCAGCGGTGCATACGCCAACTCATAGGGTAGCTCGCTGACCACGAACTCGACGTTGCGACGGGCGACGTAGTCCGTCCCGTTGTGAATGCCGGCAAAGACATTGACGGTGGCGGTCCCGAATCGTGTCCACGACCCACCGCCGGTATCGATGTAGGGCGGCGCGTAAATATCGACCCGCTCCACGCGAGCTTCCAGGTTGCGGCCCGGATAGCCCGGCAGCAGATCCTCGATCAGTGCGTCGAGGAAACCGGCCGCGGTGGTCCCACCGTCTGCCCGGTCGATCCGGATGTCCGGGTAGGCGGCGGTCCCGACGAAACGATCGACCGACTCGCCCTGCAGCGGGCGCTCGAACAACGCATCGTCGGCCTGTTTGTAGTACGGCCGGGAAGCCAGATTCCCGTCCGCGGCGATCGGTGGGTTGATGTAGGGGTCGGTCTCGTCGACGTAGCGCCGGGCATCGCGACGTACATCGCCGACCTGCGGAACGTTCAGGGCGGTTGACGGCGCATCGAACCAACGCTTGGCCGATCGGGCGACCGCCTCGCAGACGTAGAGCGCCTGCTCGTGGTGGAGTTGGTTGCTGGCGATCGCTCCCTCGGTCTGGCCCAGAAGCAGGAACGACATGCCCAGCAGAAGCAGGATCGCCGTCACCAGGATCGCGATCACCATGGCGGAGCCACGCTGCCCCGTCATCTCCGCGGGTCGCAACGTCACCGATCAACTCCCGCCAGGCCGGAGCCAGACCAGCACCGACGCCGAAGCGACACACGCGGGGTCGCTCTCCTGGGCGACCTCGATCAGAAGCCGATACAGCCCACGGGGCTCCGTCGTCACCTGCCACAGGTACTCGAACGAGCTACCGGGCAAAGCTCCGCTGAACGTCTCGTCAGGACGACCGACCGTTCCCGACCCGACATGGAGGAACTGGATTCGTTTGGGGAGGTAGGAGGCGGCAGGACCGGTCACCTCGAACTGTATGCGCGTGCGGTCGGTCACCCGAGCGAAATAGTCCGGGTTGTTGATCTGCACGCGGCCCGCAAAACTACACGCCGGCGTTACGGCCGCAGAGTAGTCCGATTCATTGGCGGGGCTACAGGCGTCCACGGCCTTGACCCGGTACCACGCCTTCTGCCCGCGAGGGACCACACTGAGGTCGATATATTCGTTGACACGGAACTGCGTCGGCAGGGGCACAAACTGCCCCTCGTTGCCGGCGGGCAGGTCGCTGGCATCCAGGTAGGCCCGGCCGACAATGTAGCTGTCGATGTGAATCGGATCGTTGTTGATGTCCTCGAGGACATGCTGCCACTCGAACCGAATCCCGCGGGTACCGACGTTGAAGTAGGCGCCGACGCTCCCCGGAACCTGCGGTTTGATGTTGGATTCGGCCTCGCCGAACACCTCCAACGACGCCTCTCCCTCGGCGCCGCAATGATCGACACCACGGACCTCGTACCAGTAATCTCGGCAATTGACCGCCGAGTCGTCGCTGAAGGCCGGCATCGGGTAGGCCGGGATCTGCGCCTCATCCGCCACCAGGGTTGTCACGACACCGGAGGCGACTCCCCGGTAGAGCCGGTAACCGGCATGGTCCCTCAACATCGGTGCCTGGGGATCGTCGAGCAGCGCGCCGAGGTTGTCGAAGACCGCGTCCCAGCTCAGATCGACCCGGCCGTTCAGGCTGGTCAGGCCATTGGTCGCCGTGAGGTTCAGCGGGGCCACCGGCGTGTTGCCTGGGAGAAAGTTCTGGGTGACCTGCGAGGGTGCCGTCGAGGGGCCGCTCTGATTCCCCGCCGCGTCGACGGCGGTTAAGGCGACGTAGTAGGTCGTTCCATCCACGAGACCGTCGATGTAGGCCCCGGTGCCCGCCACCGATCGCTGTTCCAGCAAGGCCGCAGGATCGAGGCCGTAGAGCAGCTTGTAGTAGCTGACCTCGTCCACCGCCGGGTTGGGGGACCACTTGGCGTAGAGGCCGCCGCAATGCCCGGGATACAGCTGTGGGGGCGTCGGCGTCGATGGCGGCGAGACGTCCGCCTCCAGATTCGGGATGCCGGTCTTGCCGAGATTCCTCGGGCTGACATCTCCGCTCAACCGAAACTTCAGGAAACGGCGACTGTCGGGATCCGTGTCGTCCTTGTCGATCCGCCCCTCGAGTTCGAGGGGGTCGCGAGTCTGCCCTTCCACATCGACGGTGATGCGACGGATGGCGGCCCGGTCCTCGCGATCGCTCTCGGAATCCCCTCCTCCGGGTGGAGCGATCTCCGTGCCGTTGGCGTCGAAGTACCGAAATTGCAAGGAACGAACATTGTCCGCCAACGGGGCACGTAGCACGAAACCACCGCCGCCGAACTGGGAAGGGTCGTTGTTCAACCAGACCTTGTAGAGCGTGTACGGTGGCTCGTCCTGTACCAGCTCGACGCCGTCGATATCCACACGCTCGACGTCGCCGTCACGATTGGCCTCTCCCACGTCGGCCCACAGGGTGACGGTCTCCGTACTACTGCCGTCTTCCTTTGCGAGGACGTAGCCGATGATCTCGTCGTTGCCGGTGGTGACTGTCGGGTAGGCGCCGTCGTCCAGGGTCTCCTCCGGGGTGACCGCGGCGACAAGATCCGCCGAATCGAAGTCGGCCCGAACGAAGACCGCCGACTCGTGGGCGACCTCGATCTGTTCGTCGGGTCGCGAGCGGTTGCCGTCGGGATTGGTGTTGTAGCCCGCCATCCGAAGTGCCGCGGTCAGTCGGTCGCTGGCCACGCGGACGACTTGCTGCTGCTCTGCGAGGTTATCTCCTACCTTGTAGGACGCCTGGGCATCGCGGTAGAGCACCAGAGCGACCCCCATGGCCAGAGCCAGAACCGTCACGGCGACGAGCAACTCGATCAGCGTCAGCCCCGACTGCGATGCGTTGGTGCGACGACAACTCATGTGCGCACCGTCGCGATCTGGACGCTGCGGGTCTGCAGCCCCTGCTGCCACTGGACCGTGACGACGACGCGAACGGAGGTTGAGTCTCTGAGGGCGGGAGGACTACCGGTCTCGGTCACCGAGGCCACCGTGATCTCGATCCAGCCGTCGCTGCCACCCAGGGCCTCGTCCAGCAAGGCCTGCCAGTTGGCGCTCTGTGGATCGACCCTGGAATCGATGACGTACTGCGTGGCGCTGCCGTCGCGGCCGAATGCGCGCCACAGGTCCCGATAGCTCCAACCGGTCATCTCCTCGATGACATCTCGTGCGACCGTCACGGCGGCGGTCTGGCCGCGTCCTCGATTGAGTTCTCTTGTCGCCAGCGTAAACATGCCGGAGATGGAGATCATCACGACGCCCAGGATCGCAAGCGCGAAGATGACCTCGACGAGGCTAAATCCGGCATCTCCGGCTGCGTTACGCCGCATCATTCGACTCGGGTGACCTTCGTGAACCCAAGTAGATTGGTTCGAACGATCCATCCATTCGGCTCCACAAGGTTTACGGTACACGATCCGTTCCTGGGGTCTTCCAGGACCACGGTGACCGCCGTCGCGCCGTCGGTTCCCCCGTTGGCGTGAAAGCGAATCGCCGTGATCGGCTGGTTGGCACCGTCGACGACCGACTCCACGCAGACGGTATCCGGCATCGCCGTATCGTGTACGACACCACGGAGATTCGTCCACTCGAAGGAGCTGTTCGGGTGTTGCGTAACCGTGACCGACGTCGTTGCCTGGGAGTTGACAGCGGTCCAGCGCGCCGCCCGCAAGACCGCGGCGAACTCTCCGACCGCGCCCTTCAGTCGTGCCTCGCGCACCACGTCGCTGACGAGCGGGATCGAGACCATGACCGCCAACGAGATGATGGCCACGACCACAAGTAGCTCCGGCAGTGTGACACCGGAGGAACAGATGGCTCTTTCGTTTCGCCCACACATAGTCATCCCGTCTCTAAACGTACGCGCAGCGAAGCATGTTATCAGTCGGTTCCCAAGAAAGGGACCCATGGCGCTACATCGGGGGTCGTAGCAACTGCATGTAGGCGGCGGCGATGGGCTGAGCCCACAGCAACGCGGCCAGTCCGGCGGGTGCCAGGAAGCAGCCGAACGGCAGGGTGTCCTGCATCGATCGGCCTCTGAGGGGCACCAGCGAAAGCCCGACCACCGCACCCACCACCGAGCCGGCGAAGATGGTGAAGATCACGCCGGTCACACCGGTGAACGCACCGACGAGTGCCATCATCTTCACATCCCCCATCCCCATCGCCTCGACACCGCGCAGTCGCGAGTAGAGTGCGCCGACGCCCCACAACACACCCGAACCGAAGCCGGCGCCGTAGACCGCCGCCCAGATCCGTGGCCAGCCCTCGTCGGCGCCGAGGAACGGATTCCACCAAGCCAGCGCCATGCCCAACGCGAACCCACCCAACGTCACGACATCCGGCAACAACTTGTGGTCGTAGTCGGTAAAGAACAGAACGAGCATCGCCCATGCGAACGGGACCGACACGAAGAACTCCGGTGTCGGACCGAACCAGAGCCACGATCCGAGCACGATTGCACCCGACGCGAGTTCGATCGATGGGTAGCGCCACGATATCGGCGACCGGCAGAACCCACACCGACCACGAAGGACCAGCCACGCCAGGACCGGCACGTTCTGATACCAGCGCAATCGCTTCTCACAGGACGGACAACGAGACGGTGGATGAACCACACTCTCACCCAGTGGCAGCCGATAGATGCAGACGTTCAGAAAGCTACCGACGACGAGTCCGATAGCGGTGAGATAGATCGAGGTGAGGGGTTCGAAGAGTGTCAACAGATCAATCCCTGAACAGGCTGCCGTCAGCGACGTTTGCGACGCCGGTCAACGGGTCGTAGAGATACGGTTGGCCATCGAAGTCCAACGGCAACGAGTATAGATCGCCGGCCTCGACAAGCTCCTCGATCGATGTGGGACGACGGCCTGTGCGAGCCACGAAGTCGGCGATGATGCGTGACAGATCCTCGATGTCGGCACGATGTTTGAGCCGTCGAACCTGTCGCTCCGCGATTCCCCGCGAGCGGTCGTCCGTTTCGTCATCGTTGTAGATCTCGAGCCACAGCTCCAGCGCCTTTCGGGTGTCGCCGGTCTTTCCAAGCAGCCCGGCCTTCATTCGCCGAACACTGTCCGGGGCTCCCGGGATATTCGCCGCCACATCGAAGTAATGCACGGCGTCTTCCAGGCGACCGGAATGGTAAGACTCCCAGGCAGCGATCCACGGCAGCATCCAGTTATCCGGGTTTCGCTCCATCCCGCGGTCGAGTAGCCGCAGTGCCCCGTCGATATCGTGGGCCTCGACGCTGAGAATCATCGCGCCCATCCAGTAGGCATCGATGTAGTGCGGATCGAGCGTGACGATCACGCTTCCGAATATGTGCTCCACGTATCGAAACCGATCCTCCCGTTCGTAGGAGGCATAGAACTGAATGGCCCAGAGATAGATGACATCCGCCAGGAACGGCGCCTGGCCGAGACTGGCCGCCTTCAGGTAGTCGCCGTTGGGCAGGTAGAGCAGCTCCTGACTCTCGACACGCACCCCGGCCAGCCGTTCGAGACGGGTGCCGGAGACGGCCGAGAGCGCCAGCGCGACGGCCACCAACAGGACCATCGTCGTCGAACCGCGACTCACCGGTTGAAGTCCTTCCTCTCGAAGGCCACCGATGCCAGCAAGAGAATCACGGCGGCGTAAGACACACCGTAGAGCGCGGCCATCCAGACGTACCCGTCGGGGAGCGGCAACCCATGAACCGCATCGGCCTTGATATCCAATCGATGGAGATGCGGCATCACCGCATAGACGGCATCGCAGACCCACTTACCGATCGTGCCGGTGACCTTGTCACGAAGAAGCGGCAGGCTCCACGCCAGATGGCCCGCAACGTAGGATGCGAAGGTCCAGACCGCGGCGAGGATCGGATTGGTCAACGTCGAGAAGAGAAGCGCGAACGAAGTGACCACCGCGAGTTCGATAGTGATCAGGAAGAGCGCGGGAACAAGGTCCCACGGTGGCTGGCCACGCAAGACGAGAACGATGGACAACGCGATCGACATCAGAACCACGTTCATCAGCAAGACCGCCATCAGGCCGACGAACTTCCCCAGGAGGAACTGCCATCGTCGGACGGGGTTGGCGAGAAGCGTGTAGACCGTTCGGCGCTCGATCTCCTTGAACACCAGCGAGACACCGATGAACACCGCGGTCAGCACGCCGAAGATCGAGATCGCGGACAATCCCATATCCGCGATGATCTTCTCCTCGTCACCGACGGTCAGCAGCGAGAGCAGCTGAGAGACGACGATCAAGATAAGCGCGAAGACCAGCAAGAGGTAAAGCACGCGATCACGAATCGCCTCCCTGAACGTGTTGAGAGCGATCGCACGAATCGCCGCATCGATTCTTGGCAAGCGGCGGGTCGATTCCAGGCCTCCGCTCATGATACGTCCCTCACTTCGCGCACCTGGCGGAGGAAGAAGTCCTCAAGGCTATCCTTCCGCGGCCAGACGGAAACGACGTCGCCTCCGTGCACCTTCACGGCTTCAATCAATCGGGCGAGATGCTCGGCATCCGTCACGCGAACGAGAAGTGCGTCCGCCGACTCGCTGACCACTTCGGCCTGTAGCAAGTCCGCCTGGACACCGCGAACCGACACCTCGAACCAACGCACGGTCGGCTCGATCAACTCGTTCAGCGAACCGGCTGCGATGCGTGTCCCTTGCTTGAGAATGGCGACGCGGTCACAGATCATCTCCGCGTCTTGAAGGATATGGCTCGAGAAACAAACCGTGGTGCCGCCATCCCGAAGGTTGAGGATCAGATCGCGCACCTCACGTCGACCCACCGGGTCCAGTCCGGACATCGGCTCGTCGAGCACCACCAGCTCCGGACTGTGTTGGATCGCCTGCGCCAGCCCGACGCGCTGGATCATTCCCTTCGAGAACTTTCGAAGTGCCACGTTCTCGTGACCCGCAAGTCCCACGCGACGGAGCGTCTCGTTGACGCGGCGCCGTCGGTTCGCGCCTGCAAGGCCCTGAAGACGGCCATAAAAATCGAGGAACTCGCTGGCCGTCAGATAGTCGTAGAAATAGGGATTCTCGGGTAAGAACCCGATCATCGCCCGAGCCTGAGGATCCCGGGGCGAACGCCCGAACAGTTTGACGCTGCCGGAGTCCGGCCGGAGAAGACCCAACATCATCTTGATGCTTGTCGTCTTGCCCGCGCCGTTGGGACCCAACAGCCCGAACACCTCTCCTCGCCGGACCTCCAGGTCCAGCCCCTTCACCACCGTCGTTCGCCCGATCCCCAGGTGACCCCGAAACGCCTTGGTCAACCCACGAATCTCGATGGCAAGTGTGTTCTCACCCATCGCCCGCCTCCGTCAACCGATTTTCTCCGCCAGTTCGAGTCCGTCGAGAAGCGCCCGCTCCATGTACGAGTAGGTCCACGCCCCGTATCTTCCGATGCAGTGAATGTCCTGCTGCTCAAGCTCCGGCATCACCCGTTGCATCACATCCTGACGATCGCGATCAAAGATCGTGTAACCCGGATCGACGCGGACCCAATCTTCGACGAGCACTCGGTCGTCCTCGGTGAGGATCCCCTCCCGTCGCAGACAGGCCAGTGCTTCACGGCCCATCGCGACCTCGTCGAACTCCTGATCCCGCCTGAGACCGAACTCGATATACATGGACGACGTTCCGGCGGGTGCCACGCCGTCGGAGAAGTTGGACGGGAAGCCGACACGGTAAAACGGCGCATCCTCATCGGGAAAGTAGAGCCAGTGTGCCCCGTCGGCCAGACCCGATCGATCGATTCCCAGATTCAGACAGGCAACCACCGACCAGTCGAGACGGGCCGCATCTTTTGAATAGTCCTGTGGGCCGCCGTGGGCCATGTTCAGGAAATGGGGTAGCGGGCAGGTGACCACCAGCTTGTCCCAACCTATGCGTTCGCCGTTGGTCAGACCGACGCTGCGCTCCGAGAGGTCGACATCGGTGACCTGAGAGTCGAAACGGATGTTCTTGACGCGAGAGGCCACCGCCTTGGGGAGCACATCAATCCCGCCGGTATGTGGGTAGCGGAACTTCGAGTTGTAACCCATCCCTCGATTCTGCAGACCGATGGCACCGCGAATCAACTCTTCGAGCGTCGGCTTCGGGACCGCCCACGAAACCCAATCGGCGGTCATCTCGGCCGGGGCGCGACAGAACAGCTTGCAGTTGTACGGCAACATGAATGCATCGCTGATCCCTCGCCCGAAGACCGCAAGCGACCAATCTTCAAACGACACCTGCGGGTCGTCAGGAAGCGGGACCGACAGGCTCTCGACGAATCCCACCAGACAGTCCGCCACGGTCTCCTTCGGAAGCCCGTGGAGATTACCCTGGAACGGAAACGGCAAGGTCGCACCCCGCGAACGGATTCGGGCGTCGCGCTCGATCACGGCAAAGGTGTCGGGCAACATCTCCTCGACCCAGGCCATGATCCGTGGGTCCTTCATGTGGAGCAGGTGCCCCGTATAGTCGAAGATGAATCCGTCGATATCGCGACTCCGGCAAAGCCCGCCGGCGTCGTGAGCACCCTCGAGGACAAGGTGCTCGGTTTCACCGAGGTGATAGGCCGTCGACATCCCGGCGAGTCCGCCTCCAACGATCAGGATCATGGATTCCTCATAGGTTCATATCGATGGTCTTCAGCCAGATCGCGACGACCAGGCCGATGATCGCCAGCCCGCCCAGCACCCAGAGGGCCCCCTGCTGAGGCAGGAGCGTGATGGCGATCGCGGCCGCTCCAAGAATCGCCGTAACGACATACGACGCCACGACGGTCTGACGCGTGCTGAGCTTCCATTTCCGAAGCCGAAGCGCCACATGGTCCGGGCTTCCGATCATCACCGGAAGCCCGCGACGCCAGCGAACGTACATCACGAACACCATATCGAACAACGGCACACCGAGGATGAGTGCCGGAGCGATTGCGGCGATGTCGTTGCGCGCCGTGTACGCATTGTCCATCGCCAGTGCTCCCAACGAAATACCAAGAAACATGCTGCCGGTGTCGCCCATGTAGATCTTGGCCGGCTGGAAATTGTAACGGAGAAAACCGATACACGCGCCGGCAATTGCGGCAAGAATCGTTGCCGCCGCGATGCCCTGATTCATCTCGGCGACGATTCCCAGCACGATCGCGGCGGTCGCGGCGGTGCCGGCGGAGAGCCCGTCCATGATGTCGATCAGGTTGAACGCGTTGGTCACCGCCAGCAACCACCACACGGTCAGAGCAATCGCCAGCGGCACGGGCACGAAGGTCAACTGGATGAAGAGACCGGCCTTGATCAACACCGTGACGGCCACCAGCTGGCCGGCCAGTTTCGCCCACGGCCCCAACCCACCCAGATCGTCCAGCATCCCCAGGACGACGACGATCGCTCCGGCCAGCAGGATACCCAGAACCTGGTGGTTGAACGGAACGGTGATGGCCAGCGCGACGAAGCACGAGAGGCTGATGGCCAGCCCACCCAGATAGGCGACGGGCTCGCGATGGGTCTTCAGCTTTCCATCCGGGTGATCGACGATCCCGAAACGGATCGCTGCCTCCCGGATCCTCGGGGTCATCAACAGCGAGACGGCCGTCGCGATGCCGAACGTGAGAACGTAGGTTCCCCATCGACGAACGGTCTCGTCCTGTAGCCACCCATCCATCATGCCGCTCTCGTCTCCTGCAGAACTCGAAGCCAAATCTTATGTCGTGGGCCCACGGGGTCCAGTCGGGAGATGCGACAAACTAGTTGCAGTTCTCGCGCCACGCCTGGAACATCAGCACGTCCCAGAGGTAGTAGTGCCAGTCCCGAGCACCCGAACAATGCTCTTCCCACTTGGTGCGGATCGGGGCCGGGTCGAAGATGCCGTCGTCACGCAGACGACTGGGAGAGAGCAACGACTCGCCCCACTCTCGCAAGGGCCCTCGGAGCCAGTGGTCGATCGGAACGCCGAACCCCATCTTCGGACGATCCACCATCTCCCGCGGGACGTAACGATCGAGGACGGATCGCAGCACCGCCTTCGTGGCCCCCTGACGGACCTTGAACTCCATCGGCAGGGTCCAGGCCAGCTCGACCACCCGATGATCGAGGAGCGGCACCCTGGCCTCCAGGCTGACGGCCATGCTCGCCCGGTCGACCTTGGCCAACACGTCATCCGGTAGGTAGGAGACGCTGTCGATATAGCTCATCCGCTCGACGGGGTGACCGAACTTCGGTGGCCGGCGCCACGGATGTCCGTCGTCCGGAAGACCGTCGGCCTCCAGCACCAGCTCCGCCGGTTGCTTCCAGTGGGTCATCAGGTCGCGATAGAGGATCTCGATGGATGGAAACGCGAGGATCTCCGCCATCTTCTTCAGCTTGTCCCCGGGAGTCCCCGCCGTACCGTGCTTCTTCCAGAGCGGTGCCAACCAGAACCCGGTGCGATCGAGCAGCCCCTTGGGACTGCCCCGAAGTAGACCGGCGACTCCGTTCCGTGCCCAGCGTGGAATCCAGCCGATGCGACCCCAGATCTCCATCGCCATCGCATAACGACGGTAGCCGGCAAACAGCTCATCCCCGCCGTCGCCGGAGAGCGAAACCGTCACGTGACGTCGGGCAAGCTCGGAGACCAGGTAGGTCGGAATCTGGGACGAATCGGAGAACGGTTCGTCGAACATCTGCGGCAACCGCGGAATCACCGCAAGCGCGTCCGACGACGAGACCGTCAGTTCCGTATGTTGGGTCCCGAGATGGTCGGCGATCGCCTTCGCAAACGGCGCCTCATCGTACTCCTCCTCGTCATAACCGATGGAGAACGTCTGAACCGGGACCGCACTCTGGGCTTGCATCATCGCGACAACGGTGGACGAGTCGATGCCGCCGGAGAGAAACGCGCCCAATGGAACGTCGGCGACCATCCGGGCACGGACCGCGTCGCGAAGCTGATGATCGAGGGCGTCGACCGCGTCGTCGTAGCTTCCCTGGAAGACGGCACCCTGCCCGGCGGCGGCGACGTCCTTCATCGACCAGTAAGCCCTGGGCGACCCAACCGTCGGGTGACCTGCACTTGACCCATCGATGGTCAACCAGTGACCCGGTTCGAGCTTCCGGATCCCCCGATAGATCGAGTGGGGTGCGGGGACGTAGTTGACACTGACGAACCAGGCGATGGCCCCGGCGTCCAGTTCCCCACCGAACCCCGGGTAGCTCCGAATCGCCTTGAGTTCCGAGCCGAAGACCACGACGCCGTCGATGGAGCCGTAATACAACGGCTTGATCCCGACACGATCACGGACGAGATGCATCCGGCGATCCACGGTGTCCCAGACGGCGAACGCGAACATGCCGTTCAATCGGGGAAGCGTCCGTTCGAGTCCCCAGCGCTCGATGGCGCACAGCAGGACCTCGGTGTCCGAGTGCCCACGGAACTGCGCACCCTCGGCCGCCAGCTCGCCCCGCAGCTCGATGAAGTTGTAGATCTCGCCGTTGTAGGCGATCACGAACCGCCCGCCTGCGGATCGCATCGGCTGGGCACCCTCGTTGCTGAGATCCAGGATCGATAGTCGTCTGTGGGTCAGCCCCGCACCGGCGGCTTCATCGAACCACGACCCTGAAGCGTCGGGACCACGATGACGGATCCGCTCCGCCATGCGGCCGAGATGACCCTGCCAGTCATCCGTCGTAAATTCACCGCCGATAATTCCGGCCAGCCCACACATGAGACGCTCCAGCTACACGTTGCCCGGTCGATTAAGGATCTTTAGAGAGCCCGGGTCAAGCACGGGTTATCCGACTTCGTATCTCAGTCCCCCGCTCATCAGGTCTGCCCACAACCGTCGGTAGCGACGAACGACGACGGCGAGTTCGAACCGACGGCAGATCCGTTCCCGCGCGCGGAGCCCCTCCCGTTTGCGTTCCTCCGGTGTCAGGGCCAGGACGCCGCCCCATCTGTCGGACAGGGCTTCCGCGTCACCCGCCGGCACGATCCACCCGCAATCGCCCACCAGCTCGGCGACGTCGCCTACATCGGTGGCCACGGGTGCGACACCGGCGGCCATCGACTCACCGATGGCGTTGGGAAACGCTTCGCTGGCGGAAGCCGAGGTCCCCACATCCAGAGACGCGGTGAGTCGAGCGATGTCCGAGATCGATCCGAGGCCACGCACTTCGCGCTGCAGTTCGAATTCGCGGATCCAGCGGCCGAGAAGTTCGTTTCCGGGGTCGGTCCCCTCTCCGGCCAGGATGAACTGGGCCGCGACCCCTTGATCGAGCAGTCGTCGTGCGGCACGGAGGAAGGTTCGATGATCCTTCAGCGGGTGAAATCGAGCGACGTAGCCGATCCAGGGCCGGGACGGATCGAGTCCGTGACGGGAAGCGACTTTCGACCGATCGCTGCGCCCGGGGGAAAACCTCTCGACATCAAACCCGTTGGCAATCACGACGTCCATGAGCGGGAACCCGAACTCGGCGTGCTGGCCGGCGGCGGTATGCGAGTTATAGACGACCACCCGCGGCGGCCAGGGATACCGTTGACAGGTTCGGATGACACGGGCGGTCGCAGGCTTCTCGCGCTGAATCTCCAGGGACTGACGGACGTTCCAGACGACGGGCGACCGGGTGGACGCCAGCGTCCCGGCGACACTTGCCGCAAGGTTGCCGTGATACATCCAGCCCTGGACCAGGTCCGGTGCCAATCGACGGGTCTGCTGGACCAATCGAGTCAAACTCGAGAGCGCGCCGCGGTGGCTGCCGTACCCGATCGCGGTCACCGGGACTCCGTGCGATTCCAGGAGATCGGCGACCGGACCCCGCGGACCCAGCGCCATGACGTGATGCCTCAGCCCGGCTTGTGCCTCGGGGTGCGTGATCAGTCGGGCCAGCATGCCCTCGGCACCCCCCGGTCCGAGTCCGGTGATGATGTGCAGGATCGATCTCATTGGCCAAGTTCCTGAAGAAGGGTCTCGGTTCGGTCGCCGAGACGCTGCAC
>JAOTYK010000042.1 GCA_029861955.1 Acidobacteriota bacterium | reverse complement strand
ACCGTCCTCGCAAGGTGTCGAATCCGCTACCGGATCCGCCTCGCAAGCACCCGAGCCCGCGTTGCACACACCGACGTTGCACTGGTCGTCTTCGCCCGAACAATCGACCGGAACACCGGTACAAACGCCGGCTTCGCAGTGATCGGGCGTCTGGGCCGTGCCCGTCTCGGACGTACACACGTTACCGTCCTCGCAGGGTGTCGAGTCCGCTACGTTGGCGGTCGGCGCACAAGTACCGTCCGCATTACATACTCCAAAGGTGCAAGGGTTGTTCGGCTGGGCGTCGCAGAGTGCCGGAATGCAACCACCGTCATTACACTGGTCCGGAGTATTGTCCGGTACGAACTGGCAATCGTCTACCGCATCGCAGCTGTCTGCCGTGCAAACGTTACCGTCGTCACAAGCAGAGTCCACCGGCGTGTTGGAACACGTTCCGACGTTGCCCACGATCGCGCACGTGTCCGTAGTACAGCCGACACCGTCGTCGCATTCCGCATCGGTCATACAGCCCGAGAACAGGCCGGAGATCGGAACCGGATTGCACTCGCACTTGGACGGTGCGCCCGGGATCGCGTCGGTTACGCTCTGACAGTCGATCTCGTCCGGGTTTTGACTCCAGCTGGTGCAGGCTCCCGTCTCCACGATGCCGTCGATGGTGTCACCATCGAGGCAGGCGACCGAGGCCGTAAAGGTGTACTCGGTGATTAGATCGGTGCCAACACTCACTGTGTTGGCGCACTCTCCGGCCGTCTTCGGGATGTCGCCGCAGTTGTCGGCATCCCCGTTGGCATAGGGCCCGGATACCGAGTCGCAGTCGTTGGTAGTATCCGTTGGATAGGTTCCCTGGGGAGTCAAGATATCCCGATAGCAGGAACCGGTGGGATCGGTTCGGGCCGAGCCACCGGTCTCGTTGAGCCACAGGCCGATGTCGTACCGCTCGGGCCCGGATATCAGCGTCGCTTTTAGATCGACGGTGACCTGCTCCGGGAGACAGGCTCCGGCGAAGGGATCCGGGCAGTCGCCATCGGACGAGCACGCCTCCCCAGCGTTGAGCCCTCCCTCGCACGAGATGGGAGTCGGGTCGCACGTCACAGCAGCCCCGACGACTTCCAGCGTACCGATTCTCACGTCGTTCGCGGTGCAGGTTATCTGCCCCACGCCCATGGCCTCTTCGATGCAGTCGGAACCGGATACTCCCGCTACGGCCGGAGCCGCGGCCAGGAGTCCCACGACTACCAAGGCACATCCCAGCAACTCGACAGCAAAGGCCGTCGAGCCCCTGGGGCTCATACATGGTCTTTTCCTCATACGTTCCCCCTCCTTTTCATAATTCTTTCCCAACTCAATTTCGGGTGTAGAAAAAGTTTCGAATCGCAAACACTTGCCCCCATGGTTCGCCTCCTCACGTTATTTCAATTCAATCTTGAAGAGCGCCCTCTTTATTCCTGGCCTGTAACTGCACGATCAGGTCCCCCGGGGAATCCGCCTGGAGTTGCACGGGCTCGAATCCAGCTGCGGACACCTTGAGGGAATGCAAGCCCGGCCCGACTTGCGTAAAGACAAAGGAACCGTAGGCATCGACCGAAGCGTGGCGTAGCGAAAGACTCTGCCCGCCTTCGCCGCGATGAGACCATTCCAGGCTCAACTGCGGGGAGGCCACCGGGATACCCTCGCTATCCACCACGCGCCCTCGAATCTCGTAGGTGCCCCAATCGATAATGAGCGTCAAGTTCTCCATCCCGGCCGAGGACAACTCGGGCCCGCCGATCGTCATACGCGGATCGGAAACGGAGTTGAACGTCAAACGGCCCACGGGGGCGTCGGGGACGGAAAAGGCGCCCGCGGAATCGCTGGTCAGAAGGACCGGCTCCTGGACCGACCGGCTGTTGCGCATCCAGAGACTGAAGTTGGGTACGGGAGTGCCGTTCGTGTTGATCATGCGTCCCGAGAGCTTGGCGTACTCCGACGCATGGGGCTTCAGCGTCACCTCGAGATTCAACCCTTCGGCGCCGACAAGCACCTCTTCCTGATGCTTCTGGTAATCGCCGCGAGGGCTGATCCAGAACTGGTAAGTCACGCCGGCGGTGACCTCGGGTATCAGGAAACCGCCGCTCTGATCGGTGACGGCTTGGTGATTTTGCTCGCCCACCAGGAAGACGGTTTGCCCGGAGACCGGGGCCCCCTGCGGGTTGCTCACGGTCCCTTCGACCACGACGAGGGTATCGAGGGACTCGAGACTGGCGTTCAGCCCGAACTCGCTACGGCCGGCAACCTGGCTGTCTTCGAAAGTGAGAACTCGCGAAGAGTAACCCTTGTGCTCGAATATCAGCTTGTAGGTCTGGCCGTGGGAACCTCTCGGAATCTCGAAGCGGTAGTAACCGTCCAGATCGCTGGTCGCCGTTGCCGTCGAGCCGACCGCTTGCGTGACCGAAGCCGCTTGCAAGGGCTCTCCGATGGTGTTGGTGACCGTTCCGAAAATCGCGAGCTCGCGCTTTTCGTTCAGGATCAGATTGGCAAGGGTGTCGCCGGTTCGAACCGTGGTTCGGGCCGAGTTATAGCGATCGGTGGCGAGAGAGTGAACGTTGTACTCGCCCGGGGGTAGCTGATCCAAACGGTACGAACCGTTCCGTTCGCTGAGGCCCTGCACCTCCTGCGGGCGCTTGCCCCCTTCCTCGGGGTGAAACAACCTGAGCGCGCGCGCCCGGATCTCGACTCCATCCACCGGATCGCCGTCTTCGCTAAGAACTGTACCGGTAATCGACTCTGCCGAATCGGACTCGCCCGGATCGATTTCGGCCGTATCGAGATTCTCGGCGCGCGCGGTTTCGAATTCGAACGCATCCGCCGGCGTACCCGGCGCGGCGTTCGTACGGTTCTTCGCGTTCAACGCCGGCTTCACCTTCATCACAACCGACAGGCCGTCAGTGTCCATGGAATCGATGCGACGGACGACGTGCGACGGGAACCAGATTTCCCCGCCCGCGACCAGCTCAACCGCGGCCATGTCGCCCATGATCCGGAAGGTCTCGACCGGAAGGACACGACCGCTGGAGAAGACGACGAGCTCGGCTCCTTCAGTCAGAGTCGTCGTGGCCACAAGTGCTGTTAGCAGAAGCAGACCGCATCGCCGACGGATGGAATTTCCCACAACTCCATGCGGATTTGACTCCCGCCGCGCATACCGCATCATGTCCTTTCACGGCAGACGATGATATTTGTGAAAAACCGTTACGTCGTGAACGACGCTATCTTCTTCCCCGTGGCATTAGCGTACGTCAAGAATGCCGTAAAAAATAGAGTATTATGTCGTCCGATGCTGTTTTCGGCGGCTCGGTGACGACTCACCCCGCGATTCACTTAAAGAGATGAAAGAATCGCGCCACCGATTGGAGTTGGCGGGGACGATCTCAAGGCGCTGGTGGATTCGGCCCCACGACGATGACGAAGTCCTGCTCGGGCATCAGTTCGACTCCCGAAAAGTTCGGGTCCTTCGCAATCTGCCTCTCGTAAAAGGCCCGGTAACCTGTTCCAGCGAATACTTCGAACCCTGCCGCCCTGAGGCCGGCCACGACGATGGAAATGTGCTCCGCGAGTTCGTCGGTCGCGACGAACACCCGGATGCCCGCGCGGAGCGAATTCTTGGATTCGGTGCTGCCGGCGATTTCCCAGCCCGACTCCAGGAAAGTGTTTTCGAGCTCGCGCTGGAACAAGTCCGCCTCCGGATCGTTTACCTGCGTCACGAACCAGACCTGCTTCCCCGTTGCAGCGCTCAGTGCGGCGTACAGGATCTCGCGGGCCTCGTCGTGCAACGCTCGCGGGTTGTTCTTCGCACCGGGTTTCGCGGATCTCGCGGCCGAACTCGGGCTTGCGGCAGCCGCAGGGCTCTCGTATCTCGCGATCCGATCCCGCAGCAACCGGTTCTCCGCTCGTAGGTTAGCAGTGTGCCAGACGCCCGCGAGCAAGACCAGGGCGCCCAACACGCCAAGAAAGATCTTCGAAAGGTCTCTTTGTCGTTTCATTCGGGGCATCCTATCAGCCCTCGCTCGTTGACGACTTGGATAATCGACCGCGCGGTGATATTTCGCTTTCCAAGAGGGTGGGTCGAGCGACCGGCCCCAGGTAACGATCCAACCAGTCCAGCGTCTCGCGGATCACCTCGGTCTGGTCGAACGGGACGTGTCCGCCCTCGACGATCACCTGGCGCTTGTCTTCGGGCGGCGTCCCCAGTTGATCGAACATCGGCTTCTGCGCCAACTCGTACGGCAACGTGAAATCGTTGTCGGTGTTGATCATCAGCACGGGTTGCGTCACCCGCGGCGAGAAGTTCCACGGCACCTGGTCCCGCGGCTCGTCCAGCATGTGGGCGTCGTGGTAGCCCGCCGCCATCAGAACCGCCGCCTTCAAGTCGGGCAGGTTGGCGACGTAACACGGGCCGTACTCGCCGCCGGCACTCAAGCCGACATACGCGATCCGGTCCGCGTCGATGTCGTCGCGGGTCTTCAGGTATTCGACGGTGCGCATCATGTCCTGCACCTGGCGCATCAACCGGTCGGTCAGCCCGTCAGGGTCCTGACGCCCCAGCGTGCCGTAGAGCGCCGGCACCACCACGGCGCGACCGCTGCGCGGGACGTAACGCGGTAGGAAGACGATGAAGTCGTCGACGCGGGTCAACAGGTTGACCGCCGCACCGGGCCGGAACAGCACCGTCTGGTATGGCGGCTCGGCGTTCGTCGGTAGGAAGAGGTGTGCCTGCACACGGGTCCCGCCGTAGACCGACGTGAAGCTGACCGTCTCGTGGACCCAGAGCTCCGACGAGTCGTCGGTGCGTTCGACCTGCGCGTCCAGCTCGCGCGGCGCATACGCGTAGCGCTCGGCGACCAGCTCGTACACCTCGTCGGAAATCACCTCGACGTCCGCGAAGTCGAAGCGGGTCGCGTCGAACGGCTCGAACGCGATCGGAGGCGGGGGCGAGTCGTAGAGCACGGTGCGGAAACCGATCGTCGGCAGGCGATCCCACGGCGAGTTCGCGCCGTCGTCGGAGAAGGTGTACGGCGGGTCCTCGTAAGAACCGCCCATCGCGTAGCGCCTGTCACCCACGTCCGTCGACGTCCACTCGCGCACGTTGCCGGCGGTGTCGAAGGTGCCGAGCGGGCCCAGGGCCCGCGGCGCGCCGACCTCGCCGACGGCGTCGCTGTCGAAGTTGCCGGTCAGCAGGATTTCCGCGAAATAGCCGCGTCCTGCAAAGCGGTGCCAGTGGTGGAAAGTCGGCAGGCTGCGACCACGCCAGGTGGCGTACGCCTCGGCCTCGAACGCGCTGATCCCGCGCACCGGCAGATCGGCCTCGCCTTCGGGGTACTGGCTGAGCTGCCAACCGGCGGGGCCGGGTCGCCCCGTCTCGTCGACGAAACGCACACTAGCCTGGGCCAGCGTCAGTCGCTTGCCTTCGTCCGTGAAGTACGGCGGCCAGTATTCCGGGTTTGCGTACCCGCCCGCGCTGACGAACTCCTGGAACTGACGGTTGCTGACCTCGTAGCGATCCACCCAGTAGGCCGGAAACTCGAACGTCTCCTCGCCCGGCCGTCCGCCGCGATGCGCGGGCGCACGCAGCATGCCCTCGGGTGCGGCGCCGACGGGTTGCAACGTCAGCGGGATTTCAGTGCCGAACCCGGCGCTGGCGACTTCGAGCGTCTCGTAGCCGTCGGCCTCGGCGCGGAAGACCAGATAGCTCGGCGGGACCCGGATGTCACACGGTGTGTTGCAACGAATGGCCCCCGCACTGTCCACATCCATATAACTGTGGATCGAAATCGCGGCACCGTCGGGCTGACTGGTCACGCGGACCGGCACCGAGGCCGCCTCGACCAGTTTGTTGACGGCCGGGTCGCCGGGCAGTTTGCGCTGCGCCTCGAGCGCCAGCACCAGCGGCTCGAAGCCGGCGCGTTGTTCGAGCAACTGCTCGATGCGTGGCAGCAGCTCGGTCCGCACTCGATGAGCCTCCGCCGCTTTCATCCGGTCGCGCACGACCCAGCCGACCGCCACCAACGCGACGATCAACAGCGGAAGCACGACGACCGGCCGGCGCCACCACGCGTTGCCGCCTGCGGTCGCAAGCTGCCGCTCGCGCACGGCACTAAGCGCGTCGTGCAACGCGTCGCTGTTGGCGTAGCGCTGGTCCGGCTCCTTGGCCAGGCACTTGCGCAGGATCGACTCCAGCTCGCGGGGTACTTTTCGACTGGCCGAGGTCACCGACTCGGGCTCGTCGTGCAGCAGGGCCTGGATCGACTGCTCGTAGCTGTCACGCTGGAACGGACGCCTGCCAGTCAGCAGCTCGTAGAACACGCTGCCCAGCGAGAAGATGTCCGAGCGGGCATCCGCAGAGTGGCCGCGCGCCTGCTCCGGCGCCATGTAGGCCGGCGTGCCCAGCACGGTGCCAACGCGGGTCGAAAGCTCGGTCATCGTCGCGTCACTCTCGTCGGTTTCGCTCTCGTCGGTTTCGCTCTCGTCGTCGCGGTCGAGGCGGGCCAGACCGAAATCGAGGATCTTCGGTGCGCCGTCATTATTAAGAACGACGTTCGCCGTCTTGATGTCGCGGTGGACGATTCCCGCCCGGTGCGCGCGTCCCAGCGCCTCCGCCATCGGCAACGCCAGCGTCAGGAAGCGATCGAAGTCCAGCCCGTTTAACCCGATCGCCTGGGCCAGCGGTTGGCCGGCCACCAGTTCCATCGTCAGGAACGACAGGCCCGGCGCGTCGCCCTCGGCCGGCACGTGCTCGACCGAGTAGAGCGTGACGATGTTGGGGTGGTTCAATGCCGCGACCGCCCGGGCCTCGCGCTCGAAGCGCATCCGCCGCTGGGCGTTGCTTGCCAGCTCTGCCGGCAGCAGCTTGATCGCGACGTCGCGATCCAGCTTCGTGTCGTGGGCCTGCCAGACGACGCCCATCCCGCCTTCGCCGATCTTGGCGGTCAGGCGGTAGTGCAGGAGATTCTGGCCGGGCTCGAGTCTGGATTCCATGGCGAGATTCTACCTGGGGCAAGCCGTGAGGGAAATATCCCCGGAATTGCTCTTGTCCAACCGGAACTTCGTCCGGCTCCACACCGATACCGGCCACAGCGGCTACGTCGGGGGGTGGGGCGTCTCCGCTCAATTGCCGACCCAAGCTGCATTGATCGCCGCCAAATCCTCACCCCCCAGCGGCTTGCCCCACAGCACGTTGCTTGCGGCCGATCGGACACACCCACCCTCCCGAGGCGACGCGTCTACCGCACGGTGAAACGCGAAACTTCTCATCGTACCTTTGCTCAAGCTCAGCGAGTTCGTCACGGCTTGATTCAGAGCCGCGGTAGTCACGCCATAGAGTTCAGCCAAGTCGTTGACCGGTGCGATCAATCGTCAGGTCAGAGGCTTGTTGCTACCGCGCAACCCTCGCGAATCTCGACGCCGGCCTCAGGAACCGTCGTCTTTGTGCGCGTGGGCCCGCCGGAACATCTCCTCGCTCCAGCCGCTCGTGTGACACTGCGTGCAAAACGCTTCCGTCGGATCCACGAGCCCCGCGGCCCTGGACTTCTCGGGATCCTTCATCACGGAGAGGCCCTTGTACTCGCTGCCGAGGCCGTGGCAGCTCTCGCATTCGAGAGGCGGTGTGCGCTTCGCGTGCGCCGACTCCGCCCACGACGCGTACTGCACCTTGTGACAGATCTTGCATTTGGCGGCGCCGATTTTCGTGAGACCCGGCTTGGCCGCCGCCATCTCGATCGTGCCGCCCGGATCGACGACGCCCGGCGAATCGCTGCCAACGGGCTCGGCTTCGACCGGGGTGGGCGTCTCCGGTTCCGCGACGGGAGGTTTCGTTTCGGACGGTTCCGGGATGGAGGGTTCCGCGGCCGGAGCATCTTGCTGCGGCGACGGAACGGGTGACGGCTCGGAGGGTGGCGGCTCGTCCGCGGCCGGAGCCGACGGCTTCGGGGGATCATCCTCCGCTTCCGGCGGTTCCGCGGGATCGGGTGCGACACGGGCCGCGGCGTCATCCGCCGGAGACGGCGCGGGCGCCGGCGTCGCCGCGTCCCCGGCAGGCTCCGGAGTGGAGGAGCACCCCGCAGCGAGGAGTACTGCGAGGAACAGGACGTACGCGAGTCGCGATCGATCGATCATCGTTCACCTCGTCGAGACGGAATCCGCTTCATCTTAGGCGCCGTCGCGCTTCGCAAGCGAGGTCGATTCCATCCGATTTGCGACACGAAGTGTCCCGTGGCCATGAGAACCGGGGTGAGAGTCTCGCTCAGTACTTGTCCACGAGCTTCATGATCCACTTGTGGACCGCGTTGTACGTGATACCGGACGTGAGATACATGACCGCACAGGTGCCGCTGCGGACGTCCATGCCCCGCTGCTCGGCCAGCTCGAGGGCCTCGGGCGTGTCTCGCTGCATGTGAATCCAGATGTCCTTGATTCCGGCGTCGGCCGCCTTGCCTACCCAGTCCCTCGTGTCTTCGCGGCGTGACCGACGACGGCGAAGGAGCCGTGGTTCCAGAATGACTCGAAGTGAGAAGCCATGGGTACGACCCCCGTTATTCGCTGTTTTCGTGATGAGGGCTGGTCTCGTAGTGCTTGCGTAGCAGATCTTCTCCGTAGTCGCGATCGGTGTCTCGCCAGACCGTGTGGATGTGATTGATCAGCCCCTGTTTCTGGCCGGGCGGGTAGGAGTTGTCGAATTCGATCAGGATCGTGGGACCGTGAATGCGGTAGTAGTAAGGCTTGTTCGCCTTCGTGCCGGCCCAGGAGAAATGCACTTTGTCGATTCCCGCATCGTGAATGCGCGCTGCGTGGGCCTTCGCGAGCTCGGGCTCCAGATTGCCCAGGTACTCGTGCAGCAGGTACGTCAAGAGTTGCCGCTGTCGCTCCGTCATCCCGGCTGCGGGCAGCCCGGTGATCTTCGTCAGTCGCTCGGCCCGCCCTGGGCCGGCGATGACGTCCCGGGGCGTATCGCCCTCGAGCAGCGCCTTGGCCTGCTGGCGCTGGTCGAGCGACTCGAATAGCGCGCGCCCGCGAGCGTCCTCCTTGGCGAGGGCATAAAAGCCCGAGTCGAGGTTGCCGCGAACCTCTGCCGGATCCGAGCCGAGAAACGCAGGCGTGACCGCGATCTCGTCGCCGACGACGGTGAAGTTGAGCGCCAGGTGGTGCCCGTCGAGCTGCCAGCCCCACGCTTCGCCCGCCGTCGGGTCTCCGAAGATCCCGATCCAGTACTTGTCCTGCCCGAACATCGACGCCGCTCCGGGACGCGTTCGAGCGGCCGCTTCCTTCAGAATCTCGTCGACGCGCATGATCCCGGCCGCCTTGAGATAGCCCTGACTGCTGAGCGGGGACTGAATCAGGTGATGGGCGAGCACGCGTTGGGCCGCCGACATCTCGCCGAAGCTCACACCCTTGCGCTCGAACATCGTGGCGGGCAGGTTGCTCCACTTCTTGCGCTCTTCGTCTTTCAAGTCGAAGGTCGCCTGCTTGCGAAGCTCCGGCTCGAGCGAGTCGAGGAGCGCGATGGCCGCGCGGCGCATTGCGTCGGCCACATTCGCCTGGGCGGGCTTTCGATCGTCATCGGCAGCCTGCGAGAGAGCCAGACCGACGATGGCCGCGCAGGCGGTAAGTCCCGCGAGGACCTTGATCCCGGTGATCCGCCTCAAGTCGCCTCCCCTCGGATCGAGAATACCCGGGAGGTCGAACGAGGGTCAAGTGACAGAAGCTAGGCTGCAGTGTCCCGGACGCTGGATCTCCGAAACCTGGATAGAATTTCCTATCCGCGGATTCCGAAGACTCCGCACATGCAATTACCCGCGAAACAGCGTCAAGACCACCTGAAAGCCGCTGGATGGTAACACAGCCCCGTACGCCGCCACTCAGGGTGCGAGGCCGTTTCTAGCAGTCCGATCGCGCTGCTGGAAGCGGATGCTTGCGAGGTCGAAGATGATCGGCCGAATCACGGGTTCTTCACGGTTGAGGTTCGACCAGGTGGCCTCGAGGGCCAGGAAATTGCGGATGCCCAGAATGTGATAGTCCTGCGTGAAAACCCACCCGTCAGTGCTGAGTTGCGGCACGATTCCGGCCAGTGCTTCGCCGGTGCCTTTGACGATGTCGCAGTCGATGTAGCCCACACGCACGACGCGATCGATCGGTGCTTTCGCCAGGGTGTCGCGGAACCAGCCTTTGAATGACCGGCAGGCATCGGGTTCCCCGTATCGTCGTAGATGGTCCCACAGCACGTCTTCCGCGGAGGCGTACTCGCCGGTGAAGTCCCAACCCTCCTCTTCGGTCACGGTCATCGGCTCCACGCCCTCGAACGAGTCGTAGATCCAGAGTTCGTAACCCAGGAGCTTGCAGACCACGCTGAACTTCGCCGAGCTGCCGCCCTTCCAGCAGCCGGCCTCCACCACGATCTCGCCCGCGCGGGCGGGCCGCTCGGCAATCGCCCGGCAGACGGCCACGGATTCGCTGGGTTTGTGACCGTGTTCGACGTTCCAATCGATGACCAGGAAACGAACGATCAGCCCCAAGCGTTGCCTCAACGAGAGGCTTTGCAAGCGCAACAGGCCCACGTATTGCCACCAGTGGTAGGTCGCGAATTTCAGACGCTGGCCGTGGATCGGCTTACGGATCAACGGCCGAAGGAGGTTCTGATAGGCCCAGGTCGCGACGCGGCGAATCCAGGGCCCTTTGGCAGCGTCGGGCATGTCGGCGGGATTATACGGTGACCTTCGCCGGCTGCCACGACGTCACTTGACGTACCCCAGGTTCCGCAGCGCGTCGCGGGTCTCCTCGTCGACTTCCTGCGCTGGGCCGGCCTCGCCGGGCGGGGGTAGGCCGTCGATGTAGGCATTGAGCTTGTAGCTTGGAAGTCCGGATCTCGTAGAGTCTAGCTGAGCGTTGGCTTGAACAGGGCAGGGGAAGGTTGACATAGCACCTGATCTCGGACCCTGGGCTGCCAAGAACGTGGATAGAATTTCCTATCCGCTATCCGCCTATCCGCGGTCGCTTGCACGGATGAGTACCTCGAACTGTCCGGTACCAGCATGGCCGCCCCGATGGTCGCCGGTGCCGCGATTCGCATGATCGGTCGCGAGCCGACGCTCAACCCGGGCTCGGTCAAGGCGCGTTTGATGTCCTCCTGGTCGGTCTATTCGGCACCCACCTCGTGACGGATTCGATCCGTCATTTCCGGAACGTCACGACCTAGACGCAAACAGGCCCGGCGAGTCATTGACTCGCCGGGCCTGTTAATTTCCCTACTGAATCAGAAGTTTCCGTCGCAAAGCGCCGAGGTCTCGGCGTTTTGTTCCGTTCCGTCACCGCAGCAGTAGCGGTTGGCGGGACGGCCATTTTGACGTCCCGCGCAGTCGCCACAGTTGGTGCAGTCCTCGCCCGGCTCGCAGACATTGTCGTTGTCGCAGTCGCCGCCGGGCGGGTCACCGCCGCCGTCCGGATCCAGATACGTCGACACACTCGAGTAGTAGTGAGCCAGCGCACCGTCCATCGTGCGGTTGTTGTTGACGTCGCAGACGTCGCCCAGGTTGCTGCCGCAGGCGCCGAACAGCTGGCCGACGATCAAGCCGCCGCCATTGACCACCGGGCCGCCGCTACTACCGCCGTCGGTCGCGCCGTTGGTGTCGCGACTGTAGATGAACTCGCCACGCGGGAAGCCGTTGCAGGTAAACGATCCCGAGTCGACGCTGTGCGCCGAGAACGACTGGGACTGGGCGTTGGGGTGTGAGATCCGCTCCATCGAGGCGTTGTTGTTGCTCGCGATCGGCACATTGGACCAGCCGAGGAACGACGTGCCGCCCGGCGGGTTCTGGTTCAGCTCGAGCAGCGTGTGGTCGCCATTGCCGCTCGACGAAAGGATCTGCGATCCGGACGTCGAGTTGCCCGACGGCGAGCAGCCGCTGGTGTAGTTGAAGTAGACCTGCAGGTTGCGGGCGTCCTTGCCGCGACTGACGCAGTGGTTGGCGGTCAGGAATAGCGGGCGCTCGCTGGAGTTGTCCGTATCGGCGATCAACGCACCACTGCAGATGTTGAGAAACGCGCCGGAGACCCAACGCATGTGACCGGCGGCAGCCTTCTGGGTTGCGCTCGCACCGGAGTTGGAGGTGTTGATGCACGACGCGTTGCCGCAGATCGCCCGAGTCGCAGTGCCGGCCGCGTCACTCACCGCGAGGATCGCGACAGCCGGGACGTCGAAACGGATCTCGTTGAGCGAGCGCGGATCCATTTCACCCTTGTAGTGTAACTGCACGTAGGCCCGCGAGGTGTGGATCAGCTCGGCCCAGAACTCGCCGTCGTCATGGCGGCCAAAACCGGTGAACGGCCCGAAGGCCTCGTCGTTTTCACCGTAGACCCACATCTCGGCGCCGGCGGGGAGCGAGAAGCGGTCGAAGTTGACGCGCATACCGAGCGCGTCGGGCGATTCGGCGATCAGCGTCCAGGTGAAGCCGTCGCCGGTCGCTGCGAGCTGGCCACCGGCGAAGACGTCGCCTGCTGTGACCTGCTCGGGGGTGACGCCGCGGAAGTTGACGCCCTGAATGTTCTTGACGACGCCGACGCGCATCTTGCGCACCCGCAGGTCATCGGCCGTGGCATTCTTGTCGTCGGTCATGCCGATGTCGATCCGGTCCTGATCGGTCAGGGAGACGACGATGCCGGGAGCGCGGGTCGTCAGCGCGCGCCTGTCGAACAGCCACTGGGCATCGAGGGCCTGCCGGGCCGCGATCTGCGTGGGGTCCTCGCCGAGGGTGGCGGGGTGACCGGGAACCGACAGGTAGCCATCCTTGTCGGCCGGTGCGGAGAAGAGTGCCGTCGTGGTCAGTGCCAGCGACAGCAAAACCAATACAGGCGTCTTTCGTGCCATACGTGCCCCCCTAGGGTGTAAAGAGAGAGATTCGGCCGGTGCAGCCTCCTCGTCGCAGGAATGCGAACCGGAAGTGTACCGTCAAAACGGGGGTCAGCGCGGGATGTTGCCGTATTTCTTCGGCGGCGTCGTGTCGCGCTTGTTCTTCAGCAGCCGCTTGGGGGTCCGGGACTCGTAGAGTCTAGCTGAGAGTTGGCTTGAACAGGGCACGGGAAGGTTGACATAGAACTTAATCTCGGAGCCTGGGCTGCCAAGAACGTGGATAGAATTTCCTATCCGCGCTCAATAGGTCGATGCAAGGTGAACCACCCCGGTGCCTGTCGGAGAACGAATCAGTTGACTCTCGACGTAACCCAGGACGGGGCCGCCAACTCAGGTGTCCACGGGGGTGTCCATTCTCCTCGGACTGTAGAGCACTCCTCGTAACGCTCGTAAACGGAAAGGGCAACGAATCAAGACAACTCTCGAAAGTCCTTCCTCCTCCTGAGCGCGCTCACTCCTCGATGCATAGATGTGCCAGGTTCCACGAGCAGGCGCGGGCGTTGGCCGTCGTCCAGCCGTCGGTCGTCGCCGTCGGGAACTCGCCCACCCGCGGACTGAGCAACGCAGTGTTCTCGGACGTCCAGGTCTGGCAGTTCTGCATGAAGCTCGTCTCGTCGTAAGGGAGGAGGCCGTTGGCGTAGGTGCCGGTCCACGCCGGGCCGACGAGCTCGCCGCCGCCCAGGTAATACATCCGCGAGCCGACCGGCCAGCCGTCGAGCAGGTCGGCGAAGTCCGTCGCCAGCACGTCGCCCGCGACGTTGACGAACGGTCCGCCGCCCGCCGCGATCCGGTCGATCGCATGGACGGGGTCGTCGCCGTTGTTCTGCGTGCCGCTCAGCCAGGCCACGAACGTACCGCTGTAGCCGGCCGTGGTGGCGGCCGTCTGGCAGTCGGCGTCCGCGCCGGCGAAGCCGCCGAGGTTGCCGCCGTTGCTCTGCCCGGTGGCGAAGATCAGCCGCTCTTCGGGATCGTCGCACGCGTCGCCACCGAAGTCGCCGTCGCTGTTGGCCTGGTCGGGGTTGGGTTCGAACGGACAGTTGTCGACGCCGTCGTCGACGCCGTCGTTGTCGCTGTCGTCGTCGCAGGCGTCGCCGTAGCCGTCGCCGTCGATGTCCTCCTGTCCCGGGTTCACGTCATGGGGGCAGTTGTCGACGTCGTTCAGCACGCCGTCCTCGTCGTCGTCGATCGAGCTGTCGAAATCGCACGCGTCACCGAGGCCGTCGCCATCGAGGTCCTCCTGACCCGGGTTGGCGTCTTCGGGGCAATTGTCGTCGACGTCGACGATGCCATCGCCGTCCGTGTCGACGGTGCAGACGAGCGACGTCACCTGCGCCGGCTTGCAGGTGCTGGGTGGCCGCGGCCGCTCGCTGCCGTCGGCCAGTAGGCCGAACGAGCCCTCGGTCTCGCCCTGGATCGGGACGACGAGGTAAAAGAACGACACGGAGCTCAGGTTCTGATAGGTCCAGGAGGTCTCGCCGTTCGTGCTGCAGATCAGGTCGAGCGGCTCCTCGAAGTCGGTGTTTTCGAACGACCCGCCGTAGATCGCGTAGTCGGCCGCCGGCGCGTCGCAGGCGGTCTCCCAGCTCAGGTCGACCTGGTTGTTGCCCGCGCCGGGCTCGACGGTGAGGTTCTGAACCCTTCCGGCCGCCGTCTCGGGGTCGACCAACGCCAGCGAGATGTCGAACGACGCGTCCAGCGCGGTCGGCCCGGTCGTCGCATCGGCGAACAACCCGACACTGCCCGCCGGTAACGCCGTCGCGAACGTGTGCGTCCCGGGCGTGTCCCAGAACTGCGGAAAACCGCCAGATGTAAAGAGGACGACCTGCGCGTCGTCAAGGTCGGCCTGCACCTCGAGCCAGTACGTCCGGTCGGTGTCGAGGTCGGCCTCGAACGACGAGATCGCCGTCGCCCCCGCGTTCAGGCAGAGTCCCGGGTCGTCGATGACGTTGGTGCCGGTACCGAAAGCCCGCAGCGAGTAGGTATCGGTGAACGAGTCCTGCGTCGCCGTTCCGGTCGCCGCGATCGGCTGCGGCCCGCCGTTGTCGCAGATGTCGTTTGCGGTCTGCATGAGCGTCTCGACGAAAGCCGGTTCGCCCGGCATCGCGTCGAGCGACACCGGCGCGGGAAAGTCGCTCCCGGCGAACGTTTCGACCCACAACGAACGGCTCTCGAACGAGTACACCGGACGATCCGGCAGCACCTCGATCGGTGCCGCGTCGATGTAAAGGTTGTTCGACTCGGAGAACTCGGGAATCTCGCCCCAGTCGGACGGGCCGGTCCACGCGTCGATTCTCCAGCCCAGGTAATAGGTTCCGGTCTCGGTTCCCGGTGGGATCGTCAGGATCTGGACCTTGCCGGCCGAGGAGTAGCCCGGCATGCCCGGGAATTGCGCCTCGCCCAGATCGACCAACGGCGTCGGGTCGGTCGGGGAGTCCGTCAGGAAGAAACCGACCGGGTAGCCGCCGCCGGGTGACGCTCCGCCCGCGTTCGAGATCCACAACTGAATCAGGAACGTCTCGCCCACGCGGACGTTCCTCGATGAGAACTCGCGGATCGCGTCCGGTTCCGAGTAGAGGTCGGTCGTCAACCGTTCGATCATCGCCTGACCGAGCGGCGCCATCACGTTGGTCTGTACCGTGCCCGACGTCTGGTTGCCGCCCTTCGTCATCGCGTTGAGGACGAGCACCTCGTCATCGAGTAGCACGATCGACGAGTCGACGACGACCTTACTGTTTCGCGTCGTGGTGCCGCGCAAGCCGCCCTTCGAGTAGGCGACGATTGGCAGGTAGCAGCCGGTCGGTCCGCCCACACGGGCGCATCCGAGATTCGCCGTGAGGTCGTCGCTGGAATTCAGGTTGGCCAGGGATGCGTCTCGCGTCGGCTCGTCGAAAAACTCCAGCTCCCAATACTTCTCGAGCAGATGCCCGAACGCGCGTGGCGTGGCGCTGTTTAGACCCGACCGGAAGTAACGGGCCTCGCCGAAGCCGTTGTCGGCGGGCGGAAAGGTCGGGCCCGGTCCCACCAGGCCGAAGTATGTGGCCAGGTCGCCCCACGGGTCGTCGATGTCCGCGCAGATCTCGCCGTTCAGACAGGTGGCGTCGCAGCGGATGCAGTCGCCGGCCGCGGGACACGTGTCCGGCGGCACGCCCAGGACCGTGCAGGCCCTGAACGACGAGAACAGTCGCGGACGCATCGTGTGTCCGGGCGCCTCGAAGTACGAATTGTCGACCGGGAACGCGGCGTTCTGTTGCCCGCTCCACAACTCGTAGCGATCGACGTCCTGGATGCTCGTCGTCACGCCCCAGCCGGACGCGATCTCGGCGACCTCGGTCAGCCACGTGTTGAGGTCGGGATCCGCCCATGCGGCACCGATCCGCGGCGCTCCGGCCGCGGGATCGGTCGACAGCACCAGCGCCGACGTCGCCGCGTTGTCGCTCTGGGTCATCATCCCGTCGTCGAAGCGATCGACGCTGAAGGTCATGCCCCGGTCGTCGGCCGTCGTGTTGCCCTGGACGATGCCGCCCGTGCCGAAGCCCGGATTGGGGCGCTCGTCCACGTACCACGGCGCCCCCGAGTCGATTGCGTTCGTGTAGGGGATCGTGTCCATGATCCGATCCACCTCGCCGGTGCCGATGCGCGACCAGAGGTGCGCGTGGATCGCCCACTTGCTGGCGCTCGCCAGGTAGAACGGCGTGTTCTTCCGATACCCGACCGACTGGTCGGTGCGCAGATTCTTGCCGTAAAAGCCGAGGACGTTGACCACCGACGACCCGCTCTCGAAATTCGAGATCGCCGTCGTCAGGTCGCTGGTCAGGTGCTCCGGGTCGACCTCCGGCGCCAGCGGTGCGACGGCGTGCGCGGCCTTCCAGGTGTCGCCCCAGACCGCCATGTAGTGCGTCTCTCCCGGCACCGACTTCGTCAGCTCGAGGTCGGTCAGGTGATCGGCGCCCCAGGTTGCGGTCCACGAGTCGATCGCGAGCGCATCCTCGAGGTAGGTGATGATTCCCCAGTTGCCGCCGCCGTACTGGGCGACGAGCACCGCATAGCGCAGGTCGCCCTGCGTCGCGCTTTCGTACTCCTCGAGATCGACGATGCGCCCCTGCATCGGGTTGGTCAGCGCGTTCACCTCGTCCTTGGTCATGTCGCGGTAGAGGTGCGTCATCGGGATGTCGTCGCCGCGGTGGAACACGCCGACGTAGTGCGGCGTCCCGTTCAGATCGTAGACGTCGAAGTCGGTCATGGCGTAGCCGTCGCGCAGCATCTGTGCGTGCTCGATGTCGAACGTCGCCTCGACCTCGTCGACGATGATGCCGCTGACCAGCCGACCGGGCTGCTCGAGGAAGATCGCGCTCCAGCGCTCGTCGACGCCGTCGTCGACCATCTCGACGTCGAGCCAGACGCCGTCCAGCTCGCCGACGGTCGCCTTGAAGAAGATCCAGTCCGGCAAGTCGCCGTCGACCAGCGTGCGCACCGTCGCGCCGCCGCCTACGAAGGCGTCGGTCCACAGCCCGCTGTAGGTGCGCGAGCCCCCGGTGCCGTCGATCTCGATATCGACGAGACGCCGCCCGGCGGCGTTCTCGGTGGCGTCCGTCGTCAAGAACGTCGCCGCGTCCTGTTCGAGGTGGTAGACGGTCGTCTGGGCGGCGACGGGCAGGAAGGCGAGGGCCGCGATCAGAAGCGAGCAAGTGCGCATGGCGGCATCTCCGGTTCATTGGTTACTACCGTCATAGAGACCGGGCGGCGAGCCGAAGGTAACGGAGCCCACTGAAATTCGGTTAAAGTCGAGGAATTACGGTCCCCGACATCAGCCTGTCCGAGCGGGTAAGAAGAACAAGGCCCCTTTCCAAATGGGCACGCGGCGGCCCCCAGCGGCGGCATGTACGGCCTCTGGTTCGTCAGCGATCGGCCCGAGAGCAGGGGTCCGCGCGATTTCTACCGCGCCCGCCCGATCGCAGGTGGTTCTCGTTCTCCCGCCGCTACGGGGAGAGTTGGGACACGACGACCGACGCCGAGATCTACTGGGTTGACGCATCCGTCCTCGACGAGCCCCGCTCCGACTAGGTTTCAGGTGTCCACGGGTGTGTCCATAACCCTCGGACTTGTGATGGGAACGGTAGCCCGCACGGGTATTCCTGGGCTGATCATCGGCAACACCGCCGAGAGCATCCTGAGCGATATTGATTGCTCGTTGTTGGCGGTGAAGCCTGAGGGGTTCGTGACGCCAATCAGCATGAACAAGTGAGCATACGGAGTCCGGCCTGCGAGCGGCGACCCGGCGGTCGCGACTGAGTCTCCGCAACGTCAATCCGGCTGCTGACGAACGATCTCCTCCTTGATCCCGTCAACCTGCTCCACCGGCAGTACGAAGACCACGCCTGTGCCGTGCTCGTCCAGCTTTCCGGCCTTATGGATCGCCGTCATCACCGGCTGGACCAGCTCTTCTTCGGCCAGGAAGATCACGACGTCCGTCTGCGTCTCCAGGCTGAGGCCGAGAAACGTCTTCGCCTCGCGCATACCCGTCCCGTGGCTGGGTACGATCGTCGCTCCGGAGATCCCGCAAGCCTTGGCGGCTTCGACGACATGGTCCGTGACGTTCGTTTTGAGAGTGGCGACGATGACCTTGTATTTCATTGCATTCCTCGTGGCCCTACCTTGAGCGCAGTTTCGCCCACAACGCGGCGAATTGAGCGTACCCCATCACGGTAATCATCGGAAACAAGCTGGCGAACGCGATCAGGCCGAACCCGTCCAGCGCCGGATTGCGCCCCGGAATGGTCGCTGACAGGCCCAGGCCGAGGGCCGTGACCAGTGGAACGGTCACGGTCGATGTCGTGACCCCGCCGGAGTCGTAAGCCAACGGGATGATCGATTTCGGCGCAAAGAAGGTCTGGACGAGCACGATCAAGTAGCCGGCTGCGATAAACAAGACGAGAGACGTGCCGGTCACGATACGAAATGTGCCCAGCGAGATGCCCACACCCACGCCGAAGGCCACGACCAGGCGAAGTCCCCATGGCCGGACCGTCCCACGCGACGCCTGTTTTGCCTTGAATGCGACGGCGATCAGGGCGGGCTCGGCCAGCGTGGTGGAGAAACCGATAATCGCGGCGAAGAGGTAGATCCACCCGTACATCCACCACCGGGGCGAATCGGGCGCCGCGCCGCCGCCGAATACGAAGTCAGGCGACGAAAGCTGCGTGGCCATCGACTGGCCCAGCGGAAACAGCGCCAGTTCGAGCCCGACCAAAAAGAACGCCAGCCCTAAGACGGCGAGGAGGAGGCCGACCAGCACGCGCTTGAGGTGCGGGATCGGCTGACGCAGCACGAACAGCTGGAAGCCCAGCAGTAGCGCGCTGAGCGCAGCCACGTCGCGAACCGTAGCCAGCAGTGCGTTCGTCAGCGCGTCGATCACGCTCGGTTCCTCCCTCCGCCCATCAACCCGTTCCCGGGATGCGCAGACCGAAGCGCAGGATGCCCAGCACCATGACGAACACCATCGGCGTCAACGAGGCCAGGGCGATCATGCCGAAGCCGTCGACCAGCGGGTCCCGCCCGCGGATCGACGTGGCCAGCCCGACCCCCAGGGCGGTCGCCAGCGGCACCGTCACCGTGGAAGTGGTGACCCCGCCCGAGTCGAAGGCGATCCCGACGATCGCCTCGGGCGCGGCGAAGGTCATCAGCAGGATCAGGGCATAACCTCCGATGATCAGATACTGGACCGGCCACCCGCGCAGGATGCGAAATATTCCGAGCACCACCGCCGCCCCGACCGACAGGGCCACGGTGAGCCGCAGCTGGAGCGCGTACGACGATTGGGAAGAAGCATCTGCCGCGATGTAGCCCGCATCCGCTGCTACGCTGGCCGCCTTCCCGGCGATCGCGATCAGTGCCGGCTCGGCAACTGTGGTGGAGAAACCGAGCAAAAACCCGAACAGCAGCAGCCAGGCCAGGCTGCCCTTGCGCGCGAAGGCATCGGCCATCGCTTCGCCGATGGGAAACAGACCCATCTCCAGACCCTGAACGAAGAGCGTCAACCCGAGCAACACGAACAGGGCACCGACCAGCGTCTCCGCCACGTTGGGAATGGGTTGCCTCAGCACCAGCGACTGGAACGCCACGATGACCAGGATGATGGGAAGGAGGTCGCGCAGGGCATTCCCGAGGTGACGAAGGAACACCGGGATCAACCGCTTCAGGGAAACCGTCTCTTGCATCGTGGAAACCTATTCGGCCGGTGCTATCGACTCGCGGCAGGCCAGGAAACACCCTTCGTCACTTTGCCGAACCCATCTTAGTCGACACCGATCGCCTTCATACGGAAACCCCGCATTCCGAACAGGCCGGCATTCGGGTACACAAGAGACAGGACGAAACGGCCGACTCAGGTGTCCACGGGGGTGTCCATACTCCTCGGACTGTAGAGTACTCCTCGTACTCCTCGGAAAGGGACAAGGGCGACGAATCAAATAAACGTTTATTCGCCGCCCTTCCCGAGAGTACTTAGAATCCCCCGGAGCTTGCTCCTTCCGAGTTCGAGTCTCGGCTCCGGCACCAACGTCCAGGTCCAAGAGCTCAATCGGCGCTGCCCAGTAGTGCCCTGCGATTCACCATCCGCCCCTCACTGATCACTGTCTCCAGCGATCGCGTGTTTCGAATGTCATCCAGAGGGTTTGCGTTGAGGATGAGAAGATCGGCGCGTTTCCCGGGCTCGATCGTGCCGAACTCTGCGCCGGCACCGATCATCTCGGCGGCGTTCCGTGTGGCCGTCTCGAGTGCTTCCATCGGCGTGAGCCCGGCCCGTACGAGCAACTCCAGTTCCCGATGAACGCTGTAGCCCGGGAATACATACGGATTGCCGGTGTCGGTCCCGAGAGCGAGTGGGACGCCCTGGTCATGGAGCATCTTCACGTTGGCCAACAGGCCGGCAATGCGGCGTGTATTCGCTTCGTGCGAGTCGACGCCGGGTTCGATAGTGACCGAGCCTCCTCGCCGAAAGCGGGTGAGGAACGCAGGATTTTTCAGGGCCGCGACTTCTTCGTTTGACACGGTCTCACGTAGGAACGCGTCGCTTGTGTCAAACGGTTCGTCGACGTACCACAATGAGACCAGGCCGCTGTATAGCGAGAGTGTGGGAACTACGATGAAACCCGCTGCGGCCATCCGATCAGCGAGGGCAGTGTCAGACAGAGGATGCCCTTCAACGGTGTGTACGGCGCCTGCTGCACCCCCTTCGAACGCCGCTTCCAGCTCATCCCGGGACGTGACGTGGGCGAAAACTCGCAGGTCGTGCTGAGCCGCCTCGTCCACGATCGCCCGAATCATCTCGACCGACATTTGCGGGTGGTCATCGCCGAACGGCGTCGGGCCTGACTCAACGGTGATCTTGATCGCGTGCATCCCGCCCTTGGCACGCTCCTGAACCGCGGTTCGTGCTGCCTCCTCGGTGCGGACGAGTGAGATACCGATGCCGAGCGAATACAAGTTGACCGGTTCGCTCATCGGGGTATCCGCCGCTAGCGAATCGGTGGCCTCCCGCACGCCAGGAGGGAATATGGTGTAGATGGGGTGCGTGCCGTGAAGAGTAAGATGACCGCCGGTGCCGTAGATGTGCGGGGACTTGAGCTCGCCCCTCGCACGACGATCTCGCAGGGCCCGGATCGAGTCGGTGCTTCCATCGGTGCCGCCGAGCATGAGAATGGCCGTGACGCCGTAGTAAAGCTCGCGAGCGAGGACCACGTCAGTGGTCTCGGGTTTGCGCGACACCGGGGCACCGAGTCCGAAATGGACATGCATATCCGCGAGACCTGGGATCAAGAACTTTCCCGTAGCGTCAATCACGGTCTCCGCCGCCAGCCCCTCGGCGTCGCTGTCCGGAATGACCGCGTCGACACGGCCATCGCGGACAATGATGCTGGTTTCGGCTTGTGGTGGGGCGCCGGTCCCGTCGATGAGCGTGGCTCCGCTGACTATGAGTTCCGCCTGCGTAGTTTCCGGCGAGTGGCTAGAAGTACTACACGCCAAGCACGCACACCACAGCAGCATCGCCAATGCGGCGTGACCCAACTTTTCGTACTGAACCATGAAAATGCGCTCCCTATTCGTGGACCTCTCAGGTGTCGTCTCGACCATTCGGACGGCGAGTCGGACGAAAGCTACGGAACCCGTGATCCCATGCGCAAACGAGGAGGCCACGAGTCTTGGCAGCGTCGGCCAGAGTTGCCGGTGCGCGCGCCGATCTTTCCGGGATCGGGACCGCCAACTCAGGTATTCCTCTGGGTGTCCATCACCCTCGGACTGTAGAGCACTCCTTGTAACCCTCGTGAATGGGAGAGGGCAACGAATCAAATAAACGTTGATCCGCCGCCCCTTTCGTTTCGTCCTAAAATCCTCTTCCCGCAAGGGAGTACAGGTTGCTCCGCGTGCCTTCGGCATCGAGTCCTGTCTCCGGCACCAAGCGAACCCGACGATCCCTGCTGTACACCGATCGTCAACGGTCCGTGCCGGTTCAAGCCGGAGAGAAGAGTTCGGACTTCATCCATCTGTCCGGAGTTCGATCCAGCTTGCGACCGCTTGCAGCATGGATTGGGAAACGAGCATCTGGCCGTGCACATGTTCGTTGGGTGCCAGGCCCGGCGCGCCGAGGAAGAAATGGTCTTCGTCGGGTAGAACGGTGACTGTGAAGGATTCATTGCCCGCCGCTCGCAGGCCGGCCTCGAGCGCCGCCACGTTCTGATCGACGATCACCTGTTGATCGGCACCACCGAAGAGCGCGAGCACGGGCCGGTCAAGTTCGCGCAACGCCTCCTGGGGATCCGAGCTGAAGAACTGTCGGTACCACGGCTGTCTCAGGTCGCCGAACGCTTCGCTGACAAACTCCGGCGTCACCTCCCTAGGCGGATCGCCCCATGCAAGGCAGGCGGCGCGACCGTAGCGATAGAACCCGTCGTCCGTGTTTCCCTCTTGCCCGATATGAACGACCATGTCTGTCAGCGCCGATTCGATCGCTGCGATTTGCTGCTCCGGCATTTCGCCCTCGCGGCGTAGCATGTCGCCCTGTTGCCGCACCCAGATCTCGGCACCGGGAACGGACGGCGGAGCGAGCAGTACCAGAAACGAGACCCGAGGCTCTTCCACGGCGAGTCGAGGTCCGGTCATCGCACCTTCGCTGTGGCCCAGAAGCCCCACCCGAGTGGCATCGATCTCGGGGCGCTCGAGCAAGTAGCGAAACGCGGCCCGCGCATCGGCAGCGCGATCGTCCATCGTCGACTCTCGGACCGAGGGACCGCTGGAGTCTCCGGTGCCGCGGTCGTCCACACGAAGGACCGCTAGCCCACGATCGACGAGATAGTCACCGATGACCTTGAACATCGGCGTGCCCGAGATCACCTGGTCGCGTGTGTGACCGCCCGATCCGGTCAGGAGCAAGACCGCGGGGTGCGGTTCGTTCCCTGCAGGTAGGCTGAGCGTGCCGGCGAGTGTCACATCCGGGCTCTCCGTTGCGATCGCGACCTCTTCGTCCGCTGCGGGGACGGTGACGGTTTCGGTTCTACACGCCAACTGCGAGGGGAGCAGTGCCAGGACGATCACGATCCGAAGCAGCAGGGTCAACAGGAACCGGGAGTGTGTTGATCTCGGGTCTTCCATTGAAGCGACTCCTCTGCGCGACTGTCACGGTCGTCGCGCCAACCCTCGGACTGTAGAGCACTCCTCGAACTCTCGGAAAGGGAAAAGGCGACGAATCAAATAGACGTTGATTCGTTGCCCTTTTCCTCCGTCGCTACGGAACGACCAGCACCTTCCCCCGCGACCGGCCTTCTCCCACATACCGCACGGCGTCGGCGGCCTGTTCCAGCGGGAACCGTCTGTCGATGGTGAGCTTGATGTCGCCGGACTGCAGCCAGCCGAGTACGGCCTCGTGATTCGCGAAGTTGGATTCGGCCGCAAGCATCCGAATCCGGGTGCCGGACACGGCGCCCACGACGGGGCCGATCAAGAGGATCTGAAAGAAAGCGCGCATAGTGCCGCCGGCCATGGTGTAGGCGCCGCCCTTGACCAGCGCACGCCGGACGGCGGAGGCAGAGCGAGTTCCGACGAGGTCGAGGATCAGGTCGTAGCGCTCGCCGGTCTCGGTGAAGTCCGTTCGGCGGTAGTCGATCACGTGGTCGGCTCCGAGCGAGCGCATATGGTCGAGCTTCGCCTCGTGGTCCACCGCCGTGACCTCGGCGCCCTGCATGTTTGCGATCTGGATGGCAAACATGCCGGACCCACCGCCCGCGCCGTTGATCAGGACCCGCTGTCCGGATCGGATCCCGCCGCCCGCGCGCAGCCCCTGTATCGCGATGGTGGAAGCCTGGGGTACCGCG
>JAOTYK010000041.1 GCA_029861955.1 Acidobacteriota bacterium | reverse complement strand
GTAACCGAGACGACCAGACGCAGTTGTGCCGTTTGCCCGACACCGAGACTAGATGTACCAGCGTTAAGCAGACTCGGGTCGCCCGAGCCATTGAAACCGCCGTTGACCGCGAGGCCACCACCAGGGTCGGCGACAATCGTCGGACCACTAGTGATCGAGTAGTTCCCAGATCCGAAAGCGGTGTCGAGGTCGTCGGTGACCTGCACGTTGGTCAGTGCGACGTTGCCGAAGTTCTCCAGATAGAAGTCGAGGGTCACCGCAAACGGACCCGCGCCGCTGACGGAGGCGTCTTTAGCGATACCGATTAAAGGATTCTCGGTCAGGTCAATCGGCGTATCGCTCGTATCGTTGCCGGGATCGCCACTGTTGTCGGCGTCGGGATCCGCACCGTCCACCGAGTCGTCGGTTACACGGCCGCCGGGGCCGCTGGGCGGGTCGCCGGCGGCGACCGAGGAATTTGTGTAGCTGCCAGTCGCCGTAACCGAGACGACCAGACGCAGTTGTGCCGTTTGCCCGACACCGAGACTAGATGTACCAGCGTTAAGCAGACTCGGGTCGCCCGAGCCATTGAAACCGCCGTTGACCGCGAGGCCACCACCAGGATCGGCGACGATCGTCGGACCACTGGTGATCGAGTAGTTTCCAGAGCCAAACGCGGCGTCCAGATCGTCCGTCACCTGCACGTTGGACAGCGCGACGTTGCCGAAATTTTCTAGATAGAAATCGAGCGTCACCGCAAACGGACCGTTACCGCTGACGGAAGCGTCTTTCGCGACTCCGATGACCGGATTCTCGCTTAGGTCAATCGGTGTGGCGCCTATATCGTTACCTGGATCGCCGCTGTTGTCGGCGTCGGGGTCGGTCCCGTCCACCGAGTCGTCGGTTACACGGCCGCCGGCTCCGCTTGGCGGGTCGCCACCAGCGACTGCGGAGTTCGTGTAACTCCCAGTCGCCGTGACCGAGACCACGACTCTAAGTTGTGCAGTCTGACCAATACCCAGACTCGAGGTGCCTGCGTTGAGAAGAGTCTGATCGCCGGATCCATTGAAGCTTCCGTTGACGACAAGGCCACCACCTGGATCGGCGACAATCGTCGGACCGCTGGTGATCGAGAAATTTCCGGACCCAAAAGCGGTGTCGAGGTCGTCGGTGACCTGCACGTTGGACAATGCGACGTTGCCGAAGTTTTCCAGATAGAAGTCGAGGGTCACAGCAAACGGACCCGTGCCGCTGACGGACGCATCCTTCGAGACACCGATTGACGCAGCCTCCGCGAGATCGATCGGCGTGTCGCTCATATCGTTGCCGGGATCGCCGCTGTTGTCAGCGTCGGGGTCGGTGCCGTCGACGGAGTCATCCGTCACACGGTTGCCTGCGCCGCTGGGCGGGTCGCCGCCAGCGATTGCGGAGTTCGTGTAAGCGCCGGCAGCCGCGACCGAAACGACCAGGCGCAACTGGGCTGTCTGGCCGATACCCAGGCTGGATGTACCCGCATTAAGCAGGCTCTGGTCGCCGGAGCCATTGAAACTGCCGTTGACCGCTAGGCCACCACCAGGATCGGCGACAATTGTCGGGCCGCTAGTAATCGAGTAGTTCCCAGAGCCAAACGCGGTGTCAAGATCGTCCGTCACCTGCACGTTGGACAGCGCGACGTTGCCGAAGTTCTCTAGATAAAAGTCGAGGGTCACCGCAAACGGACCCGTGCCACTGACGGACGCATCCTTCGAGACACCGATTGACGCGTTCTCCGCCAGATCGATCGGCGTGTCGCTTATATCGTTGCCCGGATCGCCGCTGTTGTCGGCGTCGGGGTCGGTCCCGTCCACCGAGTCATCGGCCACACGGTTGCCGGCTCCGCTGGGCGGATCGCCGCCGGCGACTGCGGAGTTTGTGTAGCTGCCAGGTGCCGTAACGGAAACGACCAGACGCAGTTGGGCTGTCTGGCCGATACCCAGGCTGGATGTACCAGCGTTAAGCAGGCTCGGGTCGCCCGAGCCATTGAAGCCACCGTTGACGGCGAGGCCGCCACCGGGATCCGCGATGATCGTCGGGCCACTAGTGATCGAGTAGTTTCCAGAGCCGAAAGCGGTATCGAGGTCGTCCGTCACCTGGACGTTGGACAGCGCGAGGTTGCCGAAGTTCTCTAGATAGAAGTCGAGGGTCACCGCAAACGGACCCGTGCCGCTGACGGACGCATCCTTTGAGACACCGATTGACGCGTTCTCCGCCAGATCGATCGGCGTGTCGGACATATCGTTGCCGGGATCGCCGCTGTTGTCGGCGTCGGGGTCGGTGCCCGCGACCGAATCGTCCGTCACCCGGCCAGCGGGACCGCTGGGCGGATCGCCGCCGGCGACTGCGGAGTTCGTGTAGCTGCCTGGCGCCGTAACGGAAACGACCAGACGCAGCTGGGCCGTCTGGCCGATACCCAGACTCGAAGTACCTGCGTTGAGAAGAGTCTGATCACCAGAGCCGTTGAAACCGCCGTTGACGGCAAGGCCCCCACCAGGATCCGCGACGATTGTTGGTCCGGAAGTAATCGAGTAATTTCCCGAGCCAAAGGCAGTGTCAAGATCGTCAGTGACCTGCACGTCGGACAGTGCGACGTCACCGAAGTTCTCTAGATAAAAGTCGAGCGTCACCGCAAACGGTCCCGTCCCGGAGACGGACGCGTCCTTCGCTATTCCGATCACCGGCGATCCACCGACATTGGCGGTCGCCTGGCCCGGTGAGTCATCCGTGTCGGTAAGCGTCGTGTCGATCTGGACGGCACCGACGTGAGCCACCACACTATTGACGTAGTCGCCGTCGGTCGCGGGTAGGGCAACCTCGTAGACGAGGTCGGCCGTTCCACCCGTGGGCACCACGAATGAGCCCGTCCAGGTCAGCGTCGACCCGCTGATGCTAGGGTCCGGGATCGACACTCCGCCGAAGGTCGAAGTTCCCAGGTTGTACGTGGCGGCGGCGGGAGAGGTCGGCAGAACATCGACGATGTCCTGAAGCGTGGCGTCGTTGCAGTTCGGCTCCGAGAGCGGACAATCGAGCGAGGTTGCGGAATTCGTGAATGTCACCGTGTAGGTCACGTTGCCCGCGCCGGGCATCGTCGTCGGGGAAACCGACTTCGAAAGGATGGTGACGTTCACGGCCGGCTGAATCTGCGGAAGACCGGCGAAGCCCGACGGGTCCGTGTGCTTGATCTGGGTTCCGCTCGAGACGTGGATCATCGGCGTCACGTCGGTGGGTTGGCTCGTCGATGCATTGGCCACGAATCGATAGACCGCCGCGTAACAGGACGTCTGATTCCAGTCGATCTGGAGCTGTTCGGTGAAGTTCCCGCCGGCGAGGGGCGTCGTCGAGCAGTTACTCCCCTGGATTCCGAAGAACGTGATGTCGCTACTGATCAGGCGGAATGCCGTGGCGGGCCAGCCGTTGTCGCCGGCGGGGCTGAACTGGAGTACATCCCCGGATCCGACGGTGCCGGTCCGTCCTTCGACCTGCATGGTGATGATGCCACCGATACTCGCGGGGTCGGGACCGCTGACCACGACGTCGACTTTGTTGGCGGAGGCCGAGATCGACGTTTCCACATCCGTGAACGAGAACGCCTCGACGTGGATCTGGACGGCGCCGGGAAGATCCGGACGGCGGTCGTAGACGTGCAGCGTGTGCCCCTGAGCGTTCCCCGACGATGACGCCGCAGTCAAATAGAAATAGGCCGTCTTCGTCTCGGCGACCGCGAGGGGGCCGAGTTTGTAGATGCCGTCTTCACCCGAACCCAGACCAACCTCGCCGCCGGTAAACGAATCCAGCGTCACCCAGACGTCGTCGTACGCCGAAGGATCGTCATTGTTGATCCGGTACGCGGCATACATTCCACCGAGGTTGTTTGTGCTGAATTTGGTGCTTATCAGGAACGATCCGTCACTCGATGTACGGGTGACGTTAACCGCCTCAGCCGGCAGCGCCGCGATCAAAACAACGACAGCAATTACAAAAAGGGAACAGCGTTTCAGGATGCGCCGAATCAAGGTCCTCTCCGCACGCACAATTGTGCACTATCCGTAAATTCTAAAGACATGGGGGTCCTCTCCCAATCACAATCTAGGGTCGAAAACTCTCAAGACACAAGCGGTGGAGCGGCGCGGCCAGGCCATCCAATCCGGTTTTCGGCTGTCCAGCGTCCCGGATTGAGCCGGGGGGGTCCATTAACCCCAGTTTCGATCAAGCGAAGAACGCCCGTCGGTCAATCTGACCGATTTGTGAAGACGATGCGACGTCCTTCCCTTCATACTTAAGGAATCTCATCTCGAGCCGGCACGTCTGATATTCGAGCGACTATCGGGCCGGATGGGGCTGTTACACAGCTGTGACAGCATTCTCATCGGCCATGGGGCATCCTTCCTCACTGAGAACAGATTCCTGGAGGAACCCCGATGACGACAGCCGGAACGATTCGAACCGCCCTTATTGCCCTCGCCATTCTGCTTCTGACGCTCACCCCGTCGATGGCGCAGGAGACACGCCCGGTTGACGTGGTGGTCATGCTGGACACATCGGGCAGCATGGAGAACCTGCTCGACGCCACGCGGGCCCGCGTGTGGGATGTTGTCAACGAACTGGGCCGCATGAAACCCACGCCCGAGTTGCGAGTCGGTCTAATCAGTTTCGGCACGGATAAGGCCACCGCAGATCAGGGCTTCATCATCCAGCACGTGGACCTGACCTACGAACTGGACGAGGTCTACGCTGAGTTGATGGAGTTGACGACCGGGGGTGGCGATGAGCTCGTCGGACGCGCGTTGAACGAGGCGTTGGACGGCATGAATTGGTCGCCGGAACACGACGCCCTCCGCGTGGTGTTCGTCGCCGGCAACGAGTCGGCGGACCAGGGCGTCGAGGATGACGATTTTCGCATCGCGGCACGAGCGGCCCGAGATCGGGACATCATTATTAATGCTCTATATGCAGGTAATCGCGAACAGGGTGTCGTCGAGAAGTGGCACGAGATCGCCCAGGCCGGCGAGGGCAACTTTTCCGCCATCGACCCCTCGACCGGATCGATCCAGATCGCAGCCCCTCAGGACACTTTATTGCTCGAATTGAACGGCAGGCTCAATACGACGTACGTTCCCTACGGTGAAAAGGGGCAGGATGGACTGACCAACCAGATCGCGCAGGACAGCAATGCGTCGCGTCTGGGCGTTCAGTCGTGTAGCAGCCGCATCGTGGCCAAGGGTGGCGCTCTGTACAACAATGCTTCATGGGATCTTGTGGACAAGTCGCTCGAAGATGGCTTCAACTGGGATGCGATCTCCCCTGCCGACCTGCCCGAGGAGATGCAATCGATGACGATGGATGAGATGATTGAGTTCATCGACGCCAAGCGCGCGCTACGTGAGGGTATCCAGACGGAGATCCAATCGTTAAGCGATGCGCGCGAGACGTTCGTTAGACAGGCGATCGCCACCCGGATTGGCGAGGCGGGACTCGGCGAGGCGATGCGCAACGCAATCCGAGAACAGGCGATGGCCAAAGGCTTCAATTGCGACGGGTGTTAGTGCACTAAGGGTTATTTTGCCGCAAACAACAATCCTTGTAGTCGAAGACGACGAACCCATCCGGCGCGGGCTTTCTGACGCCCTACGCTACGCCGGCTACGCGGTCGAGGAGTGTTCGAGAGGCGACGAGGCGCTGTCCACGGCCTACGCCGCGTCTCCGGATTTGCTACTGCTGGACGTGGTGCTTCCCGGCAAGGATGGGTTCGAGATCCTGCGTGAGCTGCGCGAGTCGCACCCGCAGTTGCCCGTGATCATGCTCACCGCACGCGGAGTCGAGGAAGACCGCGTGCGCGGGCTCAAACTCGGCGCCGACGACTACGTGGTCAAACCCTTCAGCGCTACCGAGCTTCTGGCCCGCGTTGAGGCGGTATTACGCCGTTCGGCCGAGAGGCCAAGCGACGTTCGCGAAATACAACTCGCTGATCGCACGGTGCAGCTCGAGTTGGGTCAGGTCGTTCTGCCGAACGGCGACAGCTACACGCTCTCAGACCTCGAGACCCGACTGTTGCGTTATCTCGCAGTCAACCGCGAACGCCCCATCGATCGGAAGGAACTGCTACAACGAGTCTGGGGTGGCAACGCGCGTGAGATGGAAACACGCGCGGTGGACATGCACATTCGCCGCCTACGAGAGAAGATCGAGCCAGACGCCGCCAACCCCACCCGGATCGTTACCGTGCGCGGCAAGGGCTACATGTTGACGTGGGAGCCGTCGTGAGCCGCGCAGCCAGATGGTGGGTTGTCTTCGGCGCGTGCAATGTCATCGTCGCCCTGGCGCTAATCTGGACGACGCGGGTCGTCGTCGATCTCGAACGACGAGAACTGGCCGCGCGCGCGGAGACGGATTATCAGCAGTCATTGCGTCTGGCGATGTGGCGCATGGATTCGTGGCTGGCAGTCTTGTTCGCACGGGAGGCGGCGCGGCCAAGTTCCGATTACCTGTCGCCTGACCTGGAGTCGGATTTCGTCGAACTCCGTTTCGAGATCGACGCCCAGGGCCTGGCCGCGTCCGCACAGGAATCCCTGGACACCTATCGTGGGTATCTGGATCCGAATGCGGTGCACCTCGCCTTCTCGGCCACGGATGGCCTCGTCGAGACCAAACTGGCCGACCCCCAGCAAGATCCATCCCAGCTGGTCAAGACTCAGAACGAGTTCGACGCGCGGCTCGCCTGCGGAGTTCCCCGTCCGCCGGGTGAAGATCTGGCGGGACGTCAAGTCGTCGCCTGGCTCGAACCGCCGGCTCCCCAGAGCGAACCCGCACTGGCATTCCTCCGACGAACCGAGCTGGACGGCGCCGATCGGATTCAGGGTTTTATCCTCGCCTGGCCGCGGTTGCACGACCGTCTCTTACTCGAGATCGACGACCTGTTCCCTGACGCACGGCTTGAACGCGTCGCTTCAAACGAACCGACCGACCCTCTCGGTCGTGGGCTGGCCAACATCCCGGTGAAAATGGTCGCAGCGGCGCAACCGGTGCTGCCGACGACAGGCTTCACCGCCGGACGCACCGCATTGACCGTGGCGTGGCTGGCCGCGATCGTGGCCGCCATCGTCGTGGGCGCGACCCTGCGTAAGAGTATCGATCTTGGTGAACGTCGCCGTCGCTTCGTCTCGGCGGTGACTCACGAACTGCGAACGCCGTTGACCACCTTCCAGATGTACTCGGAGATGCTGGCCGACGGACTGGTGACCACCGAAGAGCAGCGTAGGCAATATCTGCAGACACTCAAGGACGAATCGCAACGGCTGTCGGCCATGGTGTCCAACGTGTTGACCCACGCACGCCTGGAGGAGCGGGGCGGCTCGCGTCAGTTCGAGTCGATGACCTTGAACGCGTTGCTCACTCGTCTGAAACCTCCGCTGGAACGTAGCGTCGAGTCGACACCGATGACACTCTGTCTGGACGTCGACGGTCCGGATGACATCCCGCTTTCCGTGAATGCGGAGGCCATCGGTCAGATCCTCGGTAACCTCGTCGATAATGCGGCGAAGTATGCCAACGGTACGACATCGCCAACGATCCGGCTGAGCGCCGCGGCCAAGAACGGCTCGCTCGTGATGACCGTTCGCGATCACGGTCCGGGCATACCGCGCGAGCAGGTTCGCGTCGTCTTCGATCCCTTCGAGCGCGGCGGCAGAGATCCGGCGGACCCGGTACCCGGAGTGGGTCTGGGTCTGGCCCTTGCGCGTGGACTTGCTCGCGACCTGGGCGGAGAGTTGACGCTCGAAAGCCCGAGTGACGGTGGGGCACGCTTTCGACTTGAATTGCCGACGGTCGCGGAGACTTAGCCCATCACGATAGCAACGGCTATCCTGTGCCGATGAACTCACGACGCCAGCGGATGACACTGATCGCCGCCCCGGTGCCTGGGGCTGGGTCGCGTTCCAGGTGAGTCCCCAAGAAATTCCGGGGAGGCCTCGTTTGCCTGACCGACCGAATTACCGGAAACGGTGGTCGCCACCCCGCTGAGGCGGAGGGTGCCAAAACTCGACGCATCCGGTCCATTGGTCCCCCGCTGTTTTATGCTCGATTCGGCTATTATTTGGACCCATGGATCGAAACGTCTAAATGTTCTCCACCACCTCGGAATATGCGTTGAGAGCGATCGTCGCCGTTGTCCGGGCGAACAAGGAGTCCGGCGTACAGGCTCGCGAGTTGGCTCGCGAGACCGGGGTCCCCTCGAGCTACCTGTACAAGATCCTCGCGACGTTGCGCCGCAGCGGGATCCTCTCCGGGTCGCGCGGCAGTCACGGGGGCTACCACCTCGGCCGCGAACCGCATGAGATCCCGCTGATCGATATCGTCTCGCTGTTCGAGGTGGTCCGCACGAACAAAGCGTGTCTGTTGAGCGAAACCCAACCCTGCGACGACACGAACCTCTGCAGCGCCCACCAACACTGGGAGCATGTGCAACGCACCTACCTGGATTTCCTCACTACGAAGACGATCGCCGATCTCGCATCACCAAGGAGTGAATGATGGGAGACGGATTGTTCAAGGCACGCTTCAATCCGATCACCTGGTATCGGGAGAACGTGCCCTGCATGCAGGCCTGCCCGGTGCACACCGATTCCGGCCGCTACGTCCAACTGATCGCCGAGGGCCGCTTCGAGGAGTCGTTCCTCATCGCGCGGTCATCCAATCCGCTGGCCTCGGTCTGCGGTCGCATCTGTGCCGCACCGTGCGAGGACGCCTGTCGGCGTGGCTGGATCGACGATTCGGTGACCATCCGGCCGCTCAAACGATTCGTCACCGAGCAATTCGGTGCCGAATCCGCACGGCCGGAGTCGTACCGCACCTTACTGCAGATCGAAGATCCGCCGGCCGAAGCCGATCCGGATCCGGGCTGCAGCCGCGCGTGGCACCTGTCGCGCCTGTCGAGCGCCTCCTCTGCGCGCGCCGAAACCAAACGCAAGGTCGCGATCGTCGGCGCCGGTCCTGCGGGGCTCGGCTGCGCGCACGACCTGGCGCTGATGGGCTACGACGTGACGGTGTTCGAGGCGTTGCCCGAGGTCGGCGGAATGCTGCGCTACGGCATCCCGGAGTACCGCCTTCCGCGCGGCGTGATCGACCGCGAGGCCGCGATCATCGAGCGGCTCGGCGTTACGTACCGGACGAACACGCCGCTGACCGCTGACTACAACTTCCAGACGCTGCGCGAGGAAGGCTTCGAGGCGTTCTTCATTTCCATCGGCGCGTCGCGAGGCCGCGACCTGAACATCCCCGGAGTAGACAAGGACGGTGTGATCAAAGCCGTCGACTACCTGCTCAACCTGAACCGCGGCTACCGCGTGGATCTCGGCGACAGCGTCGTCGTCATTGGGGGCGGCTCGGTAGCGCTCGATGCGGCACGCACCGCGGTGCGCGAGTTCTACAACCCGATGGAGGAGATCGAGATGTCGGCCGAGGCCGTCGTCGGGCAGCCGGCGATGGACGCCGCGCGCGGAGCCCTGCGTTCGGGGGCCTCAAAGGTCCATGTGATCTCGCTCGAGGCGCTCGAGGAAATGCCCGCCAGCCGTACGATCCAGGGCAAGGAAGAATTGCGCGAGGCGCTCGAGGAAGGCATTGAATTGCACCCCGCATGGGGCCCACGCGCGATCCTCGGCGACGAGCGGGTCACGGGCGTCGAGTTCGTCCGCTGCAAGCGGGTTTTTGACGAGGACGGCCGCTTCAGCCCAGAGTTTGATGAGTCCGACACGATGACACTCGACGTGGACTCGGTCGTGCTTGCGATTGGTCAACAACCCGATTTCGACTTCCTGTCCGCCTCCGACGGCGTCGATTTGCACCCCAGCGGCACGGTCAAGATCGATCCAGAGACGCTGGCCACGAGCGCGCCGGGTGTGTACGCTGGCGGCGACGCAGCATTCGGCCCGCGCATCGCGATCGAGGCCGTGGCCAACGGCAAGACCGCGGCACAGTCGATTCACGCGTTCCTCGGCGGCGGCGAGCAGGTCAGGAACTTGCAGGTGCAGATCACACGCATCCCGTCGGCCGACTACACGATGCCCCGCGGTTACGAGAAAATCGAGCGCGAGGCGGCGCCGACGACGGACGTGGATCGGCGGACCGGCATCGCCGAGGTCGAACACGCGATGACCGAGGAAAGCGCCCGGGCGCAGGCCGAACGCTGTCTTGTCTGTCACGTGGACACGATTTACGACCCGGAGCTCTGCGTGCTCTGCAACCGCTGCGCCGATGTCTGCCCCGAGAAGTGCCTCACGTTCGTGCCGATCGAACAGGTGGAGATGCCCGCGGAACAGCGCGAGGCGGCGCTCGCCCAGTACGACCATGATCCCGCCGGCGTGCTGACCGTGTTGCTTAAGGACGACGCCACGTGCATCCGTTGCGGGCTCTGTGCCGAGCGCTGCCCGACCGAGGCGATGACCATGGAGCGTTTCAATTTCGTCGAGTCGCTCAGGAGTTAAGAATGGAGAAACAACAACCCCGCAGGACCTTCTTGACGTGGCTGACCGGCAGCATCGTCGGGCTCGGCACCGCACTCGTCGGCTGGCCATTCTTGCGGTCGCTCGCGCCCAACGTGCTCTACGAACCGCCGAAACGGATGCGCGTCGGCGCCCCGGACCGCTTCCAGGAAGGCGTCACCTACCTCGACAAGGAACGACTCTACGTCTTCAAGGATGGCAACAGCTTCTATTGCATCTCGGCGGTCTGCACGCACCTCGGCTGCACCGTCAAGTACGCACCGTACAAGCGTAAGGAAGTGCAGACAGTGCGTAACCTCGAGTTCACCTCAGGCGGTGAGTTCCACTGCCCGTGCCACGGCTCCAAGTTCTACGGCGACGGAACCAATTACTTCGGGCCGGCCCCACGCCCGCTTGCGTGGCACCCGGTCGAGGTGTCGATGGCTGATGGTCAGCTGGTGGTCGATCTCGGACAACGCGTCGAACGCGACTTCCGATTGGTGGTCTAGATGGGCTTGTTTTCGAAGAAGAGCTTGTGGGAAAAGCTGGTCTGGCCCTGGGCCCCGGCCAGTGATCGCGAGGCCGGTAGTGGGATCGTCTCGAATTTCCTACTGCACGGGTTCCCCAACCGCATCTCGCTGAAGAGTTTCGCCTTCGGCTACTCGTTCTACCTCGGCACGATCTCGTTCGTGCTGTTCATGATCCTGACCGTGACCGGGATCGTGTTGATGTTCCTCTACATTCCCTCGGTTGAGCGCGCCTACTGGTCGATCAAGGACCTTGAGTTCGCCGTCAGCTTCGGCTGGCTGTTGCGACGCGTACACCGTCTCTCCGCGCATCTGATGGTTGCGGTGGTCTTCTTGCACATGTTCCGTGTGTTCCTCACCGGCGCGTACAAGGCGGGTAGCGTGGTCAAGTCGGCGCGCCCATACAACTGGGTACTCGGCGTAGTGCTGCTTGTGCTGACACTGCTGCTGAGCTTCACCGGCTATTTGCTGCCGTGGGACCAACTGGCGTTCTGGGCCATCACGGTCGGCACCAACATCGCTGCCAGTGTGCCGTTGATCGGCGAGGAGATGCGCGAGTTCCTTCTCGGCGGCACGATCATCGGCCAGCCGACGCTGATCCGGTTCTACGTGCTGCACTGCGTCTTCCTGCCGCTGATACTGTTTGGCATTACGGGATGGCACATGTGGCGCGTGCGCAAGGACGGCGGGCTTGCGATCGTCGACACGGTGCGCCGCGACGCCAGGGAAACGGAACCTGCGCAGCCGAAAAAGTCGAAGACCTACAGCATCCTCGGCATCGCCGCCGGGACGACCGTGCAAGTCTCCGATCCCACGACCCTTAACAAAGACAACTCGCTGCCGGCGACCCCGCACATGACCACGAGGCTACTGTGGGTCACGTTGCTGACCGTTGCCGTCACTCTGGCGCTGGCGCTGTTCATCCCCGCGCCGCTCGAGGGACCTGCCAACCCCGAGGTCACGCCCAATCCGGCCAAGGCGCCGTGGTACTTCCTGGGACTGCAGGAGCTCGTCGGCTACTCCGCGTTGATGGGCGGCGTGATCATCCCGGGGATCGTGGTCATGGGCCTCGCCCTGATCCCGTTCATGGACCGCGAACAGCGCAGCATCGGTACGTGGTTCACCGATCGGCCGGGCCGGCGCTGGGCCTACTTCGGGTTCCTCTACGGCGCGCTGGTCACCTGCCTGTGCGTCGCCAGCTCGATCTTGTTCCCGGTACGAAGCGTGTTCAGCGGGTTCGAGAGCCAACTGTTCTTCGACCTCGTCAACCCCGCGACGTTGCTCGTGGCGCTCTGTGCCGTGCTGTACTTCGTCGTGGCGCGGGTCACGAAGTCCACGCGCCACGCGGCGATCGCCACGTTCTGCGCGTTCATCATCGCTTTCATTCTATTGACGTACATCGGCACCGCATTGCGCGGTCCGAACTGGGAGTTCTACTGGCCCTGGCAGGCGTGGCCGGAACATCCCGGAAGAATTTAGGGCCGAGGTCACGATGATCAAGAGGGTCGGCAAACGCGAACTGATACTCGTGCTGATCGCCGGGGGTTTGACTCTAGTCGCCGGGATCGCGGCGATCTACCGGGATTCGGCACCGGACTGGAAGTACTACCAAAGCGAGTTCCGCGCGATCGTCGCCGAGGAGATCGGCGTCGAGCAGGTGGCCGAGGCCCCGCGTGGGATCCAGCAGATCTGGGTCGAGCCGCTGGAGATCGTAGATCGTTGCACGACTTGCCACCTGGGAGTCGGCTGGAAGGGGCTCGCGAACGTCGAGCAGCCGTGGGCCAGCCACCCGGCGATGGAGTTGCTGGGCACGCACCCGATCGAAACTTACGGCTGCACGGTCTGCCACGGCGGACAGGGCTGGGCGCTGACCGCCGAGGATGCCCACGGGTTCGTCGAACACTGGGAGCAGCCGCTGCTCAGCGGGATCGTTGGTGCCGACTACGCCCCGAAGAACCCCCCTCCGCTCTACGAGATCCAGTGCAACTTCTGCCACCGCTACGAACGCGAGACCGATGGCATGACCTACATCAATGACGCCAAAAAGATTGTCCGCACGAAGGGCTGCAAGGTCTGTCACGGCATCAACGGCAGCGGCGGCGGCCTCGGGCCCGATCTGACCCACGAGGGCGACAAGCATGCCGAGGGCTTCGACTTCAGCAACCTTACGACGAACCTGCAGACCGTCTTCCAGTGGCATATCAAGCACTTCCAGTCACCACCGACGGTTGTCCCCGACACGATCATGCCCGAGATGAACTTTCAGTCCCGCGAGGCGCAGGCACTGGCGATGCTGGTGATGAGCTGGCGCGACGACTCCGAGCTGCCGCGCGCCTACCTGCCGGGCGTCGAGTTGAAGGACGAGATGACGCCCGAGGAGATCGAGCGCAACCAACAGATGCGCGAGGGCGACGGCGCGTTCTTCGTCGAACACAGCTGCTTCGTGTGTCACAGCGTGAAGGCGTTCGGCATCGAATCGCCGACCAACAAGGGACCGGATCTCTCGCTCGCTCCGGAAGACGTCCGCGCTCGATTCAACAAGACGGTCGAGGAGTTCATGTTCGATCCGACCGGCACCATGAAGATCATCCTCGAGAGTCAGATCCCGTTGACCGACGAGCAGAAATGGGAAGCGATCGAGAAAATCACCAAGGCTTACGACATCGTGAAGAACCGCGCACTGGAAGAAGACATCAATTGAGTATTCAACACTGCTCGAGGAAGCATGCCGATTCGCCGCATGCTCCTCGATGGGAGGCATACCGATGAGAGCCCGAAACATATCCACACTCGTGCTGCTGGGATTAGTCCTGCTGCTCGTAATTGACCTCGCGGGCTGCGCCCCGGAACCACCCGGACGCGGCGGTCGCGGCGGTCGTAGCGGCGGCAGCAGCGGCTCCGACGTGACCGATGCCGCGCTGGCGACCTACGTACCGCCCGGCGATCTCGACGAGTACTATCTGTTCTATTCCGGCGGGCACAGCGGGCAGATCTTCGTCTCGGGCATCCCGTCGATGCGTCACATCGCGACGATCCCGGTGTTTTCGCCGTACCCCGGCACCGGCTACGGCTTCGACGACGAGAGCAAGGAGATGCTCGGCGGCTACAACTGGGGCGACTCGCACCATCCCGGCTTCTCGGAGACCAACGGTGAGTACGACGGTCGCTGGCTGTTCATCAATGACAACGCCAACGGCCGCATCGCGCGGATCGATCTGGGAGATTTCAAGACCAAACAGATCATGACGATCCCCAACATCTCGGCCAACCACGGCAGTTCGTTCGTCACGCCAAACTCGGAATACGTGACGATGTCCACACGAATGTCGGTGCCGTTCCCCGAAGGCACCTATGCCGATGTGACGGAATACGGCACCAAGTACAAGGGCATTGTCGCGGGTATCAAGATCGATCCGGACTCCGGCGAAATGAGCCTCGGTTGGGAGATCGTCGTCCCGCCCTTCAACTACGACCTCGGCGACGCGGGTAAGGGTCCCAGCGAGGGCTTCATCTTCTTCACCTGCTACAACTCGGAACGCGAGTTCATCGAGGGCGGCAAGCTCGAGGTAACCGCGTCACAGAAGGACAAGGACTTCGTCCTGGCTATCGACTGGCGCGAGGCCGAGAAAGCCATCGCCGCGGGCAAGTACGACACGGTCTCGGGCGCCAAGGTGATCGACCCGCTCAAGGCCCCCGGCGTCGCCTACTTCATGCCGTTGGCCAAATCGCCGCACGGTGTCGACGTATCGCCCGACGGACAATGGATCATCGGCTCGGGCAAACTGTCCCCGACGACGACTGTGTTCAACATCGACAAGATCAAGCAGGCGATCGCCGACAAGGACTTCGAGGAGACGATCGACGGGATCCCGGTGCTAACCTACAACTCGGTGCGTGAGGCTGAGGTACCGGTCGGTCTGGGCCCACTGCACACGCAGTTCGACGGACGCGGATACGCCTACACCTCGCTGTTCGTAGAGAGTGCAGTGGCCAAGTGGCAGCTGCCGCCCTACGACGATCCCTCCGACATGGAGCAGTACGTCGTCGACAAGATCCCGGTGGCCTACAACATCGGGCACCTCGTGACGGCCGAGGGCGATTCGATGTCGCCGGACGGCAACTACCTCGTGGCGCTGAACAAACTGTCCAAGGGCCGGCACCTCAGCGTCGGGCCGTCGATCCCCGAATCGGCGCAGCTGATCGACATCAGCGGCGACAAGATGAAGCTGCTGTATGACGCCTTCACCGAACCCGAGCCGCACTACTCGGTAGTGATCAAGGCGGACAAGATCGATGCTTACGAGGTCTACCCCAAGGAAGAGTCCGACGACCCCAACGCCATCTGGGCCGCAGAAGACGCCCGCGTCGAACGGCGCGGCAACACGGTCGAAATCTGGATGCTGGCCGTGCGGTCGTTCTTTGCGCCAGATGTTATCCGCGTCAACAAGGGCGACAAGGTGATCGTGCACATCACCAACATCGAGCAGACCCGTGACGAGCTGCATGGATTCGCGATCAACGACTACAACATCAACATCGTCATCGATCCCGGCGAGACCAAGAGTGTCACATTCACAGCGGACAAGTCGGGTGTCTACGCGTTCTACTGCACGAACTTCTGCAGCGCCCTGCATCAGGAGATGCAGGGTTACATGCTGGTCAAGTAAATCCGGTGGCTCCGGCCTGGCCCACGTCAGGGTCGGCCGGAGCGCACGAGGCGTAGATGATCGACATCTTCGGACGGACCGCGGCGAGACTCGACCGCAACCTGACCCTTACCAGCCGAGTGCTGGTATTGCTGGCCCTGCTGGTGGTGATCCCGACGTTCGTCGTCCCACTGTGGCACATGACGTTCGTGGCCCAGCAATACCCGGAGGGTCTGGAACTGTACGTCTACAGCCACGACCTGGTGGGTGGAAACAAGGGCAACGACCTGACCGAGATCAACGTCCTCAACCACTACATCGGGATGGCTGAGTTGCGGCCGAGCGACTTCAGCGAGTTGAAGTGGATTCCGCTTGTAATTGGGCTGATCGCCGTGATGACGCTGCGGGCGGCGGCGATCGGCAACGTGCGTGCGGTCGTCGACGTGATCGTCGGCTCGATGTACTTCGGCGCGTTCTCGATGTGGACGTTCTATTCGAAGATGAACTACTACGGCGCCAACCTGGACGCGCGTGCGTCGGTCCAGGTAGAGCCGTTCATGCCGCCGATCTTCGGCTACAAGCAGGTGGGCCAGTTCGATGTCTGGTCCTATCCGGCGCTGGGAAGCTACCTGTTTCTCGTTTTCGGGCTGCTGCTGGTCGGCGCCGTCTTTCTTTCTTATCGGCAACAGCGCTCGGATTCGAACGCTGCCGGAGGCAAATCATGAGAGGTTTACTGATCGTAGTGTGTATCGCGGGGCTGGCGTTCGGTTGCGGTGGCGGCGAGAGCGGCTATGCCGATGAGGCCGCGGCTCCGGAACGCGTATTGATCAAGTACGACGTACCGGAACCCATGGAGGTTCCGGAAGCCGTCGTACTCAACTCCGACGACGACTGGGAAGGCAAAGTCCACAACAAGGACATCGAAATTGTCGGCGTGCTCAACGTAATCAATCCCATCGCCGCGTTCATCACGGCGGGATTCGAGCAGTACGGCGATCGTTTCAGCGACGTCTTGCAGGAAGAGTGGGAGGACACGCAGGTCCAGTTGACCGCAGCGCTGACTCTCTACGAATCGTGCAAGGAACGCCGCGCAGCCGGTGAGTTCGACAAGCAGCTGTTCCTCGACATGGAGGAAGTCTGGCAGTTGCTGGTCAAGACCGGCGTCGCCGGCGTGCGCACCAAATCGATGGTCGACTCCGAGGTCAAACGAATCACCGCGACTTGACACCGCGATTCCGCTAGACTGCTCGCCGTGGATTTCACGGAACTTGTGCGTCGAACGTTGAGGGGCACCCTTGTGCTGTGCGCCGCCCTTTCGTTCGCGGTGGCGTCGGCAGCGATCCACCATGTCGCCCAGGGCGAGTCGATCACGGAAACGCTGCAACGGGCCGAACCCGGCGACATCGTGCGCCTGATCGGCCATGAATACCATGAAAACGTCGTCATCGACGTCCCTGTTACGCTGGTCGGCGTACGCATGCCGGTGATTCGCGGCGATTACCAGGGCAACGTCGTGCACATCCGCGCGCCGGGTACCGAGATTCGCGGCGTGCACGTCAGCGAGGCCGGCTCGCGGCTGACCAAGGACATGGCGTGCATTCTGATCGAGGCCGATGACGTGACGGTCCGCGATAGCCGGGTCTCGGAGTCGCTGCACGGCATCTACGTCAAGGGCGGCAACAACGTCCTGATCGCCGGCAACCGCATCGAGGGTCGGACCGACCTGATCGAGGCCGACCGCGGCAACGGGATCCATCTCTGGAACTCGACGGGCAACCGCATCGTGGACAACGAAATCTTCAATGCGCGAGACGGGATCTACTTTTCGTTTGCGAGCAAGACGGAGATCAACCGCAACCATGTCCACGACGTACGCTACGGACTGCACTACATGTACTCCAACGAGAACACGTTCAGCGACAATCTGTTCGAACACAACGTCGCCGGTGCGGCACTGATGTATTCGGAGGACATCCTGTTTGCGCGCAATGTCTTCGCGCGCTGCCGGGGGTACCGCGCCTACGGAATCCTGATGCAGTCGATGAGCCGCGTGACGGCAAAGTCCAACCTGATCCTGGACAACAGCCGCGGACTCTTCCTCAACAACGCCGACAGCAACGTGTTCGAGCGCAACGACATCGTGGACAACGACCTGGCCATCCAACTCAACGGCGGGTGCGACGGTAACCTCTTTGCGCGCAACAACTTCCTCGATAATCTCAGCGAGTTGCTGCTGGACGTCAGCGACCGCGAGACGCGATGGGCCGACGACGATGCGGGCAATCACTGGAGCCGCTACCGGGGCTACGACCTCGACGGCGACGGCGTCGGCGATGTCCCGTTCGGCGTGCAGAACGTGTTTCAGGTACTGGAGTCGAAGGTCCCGGAGGTCCGCTTCTACCTGTTGAGCCCGGCGTCCGAGATGCTTCGCGCGGCCGAACGCGCGCTGCCGATCCTGCGACTGGGTGACGTCGAGGATCCCAGGCCGCTGATGCGTGCGGCCGACAACAGCGAGGTGCCCTGGGAACTCGCCGGGCATTTCGCCGGCACGCCAAGTCCGGGATGGGCCGCGGCCTACGTCCTCGGCGCCGTGGGGCCGCTCGGGTTGCTGGTATTCTTCAGCCGTCCGCGACAGCGGCGGCCGGGCACCCGATGATTCACTTCGAGCGCTTCGAAAAACGCTACGGAAAGTTCCTTGCCGTCCAACCGCTCGACCTGCATGTTCGACGCGGTGAGACGCTGGCGCTGTTGGGTCCCAACGGAAGTGGCAAGACTACGATCCTGCGATCGATCGTCGGCCTGCACCGCCCAAGCGCGGGACGCATCCTAATCGACGGTCTCGACGTTGTACGTGATCCCGACGGTGTCAAACAGCGCTTGTCATACGCGCCGCAACGGGTGACGCTGCCCGACATGTTGACCGCACGCGAGATCGCGTCGATGTTCGGGCGGCTGCGGGACGTGCCGGAGACGCGGATCGACGAGGTACTGGAGCTGTTCGGCCTCAGCGACGAAGCGGATCGGCGAACCCGCGAGTTCTCCGGCGGCATGCTACAGCGCCTCGGCCTCGCGATCGCGCTGTTGAAGGACGTGCCGTTGCTCGTACTCGACGAACCGACGGTCAACCTCGACCTGATCGGGGTCGACCGCCTGCACCGGATGATCGACGAGGCGCGATCGAGGGGCACGACGGTGGTGTTCTCGTCGCACCTGGTGCAAAGCGCGATGCAACTGGCCGACCGTGTGGCGGTGTTGGTGGACGGCCGCTGCGTCCAGCTCGAGGAGGCACCGGTGTTTCGCGCGGCGGTGGCCCAACAGACGCTGGTGCGCGTGGTGCTCGACCACGCGTCGGACGCGATGGTCGAGGCTAGCCGCATCGCCGGTGCGGATTCTGCCCAGCGAAACGGTACGCAACTGTCGTTCACCGCCTCGCCGGAACGCCGACTGGAGATCATCCGCGCGATCGAGGCCGCGGGTGCGGTCGTCGCCGAGATCCACACCGAGGTGCCCGACTGGGAGGCGTTGATCCGCCGTCACTTCGCGACCGACGAAGAGACGTCAACGTGATCCGGGCGTGGTGTCCGGTGGCGCTGATCGTCGTCGCCCTGGCGGGCTGCTCGGGCGAGGTGAAGCCCGGGGTCACCGCCGGCATGGACGCCTGCCGCGAGTGCGCGATGGTCATCGACCGGCCGGAGCAGGCCTGCGGTTTTGTCGAGGGCGGGCAATTCGTGACATTCGACTCGCCCGTGTGTCTGCTGCGGCACTACGAGGCCCGGCCTGGCGCGCAGCGGCCTCCCGTCGGCGCGATCTACTTCGCCGACCATGGGGATGGCGCGATGCATCCGGCGGCGGAGGTGACGTTCTTGATGACCGAGCACCTGCCGACGGTGATGGAGGCCGGGGTCGTCGCCTTTGCCCGGCGAGAGGATGCCGAGGCGGCGCTGGGCCACGACGACGAACGGCTGACCGACTGGGACGGCTACCGGCTGGCGCGCGGCACTCCGGACCGCGTAATCGAGGTGCGCTTCGGGCCCACAGGCCTGGTCCCCGAGAGCGTCGAGGCCTCCAAGGACGAGTTGTTGTTGTGGAACGCGGCCGCCGGCGACGACCTGGAGCGCGACCTGGTCGTGTCGATCCGGGGCTACCCCGAGGTCGGTGAGATAGCGATCCCGGCCTCCGGCGAAGTGGTCACGTTCCGCATGCGAGCCGTGCGCCCGGGTGCCGGCTTTCCGCTGATGGAATCCGGTTCCGGCGAGGCGCTGGGGATGTTGCGGGTGCTCGGCTCGCATACCGCCGACGAGGAGGCGCGATGAGGTCTGCGGTGTGGCTGATCTGCCGGCAGGAGTTCACGCTGAACCGCCGGAATCGCTGGGTCCTGTCGTTCGCGCTACTGTTCGCGGTGTTGACGCTGGTGCTGGCGTATTTCGGTATGGTCACGTCGGGCTACGCCGGGTTCCAGGACTTCACGCGCACGGCCGCGAGCATCGTCAACCTCGGCGGTTTCCTGATCCCACTGTTCGCGATGCTGCTGGGGGTGTTCAGCTTTATCACCAACCATGGCTACTTCGAGATCCTCATCACGCAGCCGGTGCCGCGCTGGAAGGTTCTGCTCGGCCGATACCTCGGCTTGCTGCTGACGATCGTCGGCGCCTCGCTACTCGGCTTCGGCTTGCCCGGCGCGGTGATCGCCCTGGCGATCGGCGTCGCAGGGGCGCAGAGCTACCTGGCGGTCGTGGCCTACTCGATCTTGCTGGCGATGGTGTTCACCGGCCTTTCGGTGTTGATCTCCCTGATCGCGCAGCGACGGCAGATCGCCCTGGGCCTCGCGCTCGGCACGTGGGTCTTCTTTGAACTGGTCTACGGCATGCTGATGCTGGGAACGACACTGTACCTGTCGCCGGCGGTGCTCAAGACCGTGTTGCCGCTGGGCTTGATGGGCAATCCGGTGGACATCGTGCGCGTGCTCTCGCTGCTGCAGGTCGGCGGCGACCACCTCTACGGCCCGGCGGGGGCGACCCTGATGAAGCTGACCGGGTCGAGCGTGGCGACCACGGGAATCGGCCTGCTCGGGCTGCTGGTCTGGGTCGTCGTTCCGCTGGTCCTTTCGATGCGGATCCTCTCGCGCCAGAACCTCTGACCGTATCCAGTGCGCCGTCTCCCGGCAAGCGAGATTGAGGACAATTTCGGTCCTCGTTAGCGCTGGATCGGCCATGCCAACGATGATCCCATGCTCTTGCGCCGATCTTCGATCGTGCGCTGAACATAACTGTGCGTGACCGACGCGCTAGATCGGAGGACCGACTCTATGCATACGAAGAAAGTCTGGATCGGACTGTGTGTCGTCTTGGTAATCGCCCTGACCGGTGTACCCAACGCGATGGCGGAGGACGACAACTGGCTCCTGCGAACGCGACTTCTGTTCATCGCCCCTAACGACGATGCCGACGGAGTGCTCGAGAGCGTGAGCACCGAAGTCGACGCCGACGTGACGATCGAGGTCGACGCTAGCTACTTCTTCACCCCCAACTGGTCGGTCGAGGCCATCCTGGCGACGGCCGCGCAGGAGGTCACGGCTGATCTCGGCGGCGGCCGTGTCAGCCTTGGCAGCGTGTACCACGCCCCGGCCACGGTGCTCGGCCAGTATCATTTCAACACCGACGGCAAGTACAGCCCGTACGTCGGTGCGGGCCTGAACTACACGATCTTCTACTCCGAGTCGGGCACGCTGGCGGATCTCGATCTGGACTCCGGCAGCTTCGGTCTGGCGGCCCAGGCCGGCATCGACTGCACGATCGGCGAGGGGAAGGTCTTCAACTTCGATGTGAAGTACATCAACATCGAGGCCGATGTCAGCGACCCCGACACTGTGCTGGTCGGCGGGAGCCTCGGCATGGTCGAGGTCAATCCGCTGGTCGTCGGTGTCGGCTTCGGTTTCCGTTTCTAGTCAAATTCGGAAGGACGTCGACCAGCCCCAGGACACGAGGGCGAATCGAAAAAACCACGAGGAGGCCCTGATCAGGTTCGAGACGGCGCGGGACGCCGAATAAGGTAGGCCCGAAGCGCTTTTTGCAGTAAGAAACCACCTGAGTGGGATTGCCACTCACGTCGGGAACTTACGGAGGCAGGCGTGAACGGGAACATCCGTCGGGTTCGGGTCGCGGTGTGGGTGGTTTTCTCGCTTCTGGCGTGCGGCCTGTTCGCGGCTGAGCCCACTCCCCGGTTGACGGTCGAACAGACTGAAAAGGGCAGCCTCCTGTCCGTCGAAGGCGAAACGCCGTTTCACACCACGGCGGCGAGGATTGTCGAACCTCGATTCATCCGCCTCCCTGCCACCGGCACCCGTCTGGCGTTGTGGAACGAAGAGCGCGGTGGTGTCTCGCGGCCGTTCTACGCCATCGGCACTGACGGCGGTCCGCTGAGCCACGCCAAACAGACCTCCTACTCGCTGAAGATGTTGCATCGCCGTTTCGACCCGCTGTTGCAGGCGCCCTCCGTCGAGCCTCGACTCGCCGCATCGCCGAACTCGAATCTCTACATCGTTCAGTTCGTGACCCAACCGCTCGAAGAGTTTCGCGCCGAGATCCGCTCGTTGGGCGGCACGATCAACGGTTTCCTCGCAAACCACTCTCACATCATTAAAATGAGTCCCGGGGTTCGGGACGAAGTCGAAGCGCTGTCGTATGTCCGCTGGGTTGGCCCGTACCATCCCGCCGATCGGTTGGAGCGGTTCCTGCTTGACCGCGTGGAAAAGGCCGACGCGTTCTATCCCCTGCTTCGCTACAACATCCTCGTGTTCGACGGTGGCAAGCACGCCGTCGCCCAACGGATCGCCGCGATGGGCGCGACGGTCGATCGCCCGAACGCGGGCAAGCATCTTGTCGAGGCCACGCTGACCCCCGAACAACTGTTCGAGGTCGCCGGCTGGGACGAGGTCCAGTTCGTCGATCGCTGGAGTCCGATGGAACGGGACATGGACGTCGTACGTGAGATGGGTGGCGCCAACTACATCGAGACCGTCGACGGCTACACCGGCCAGGGTGTACGTGGTGAGAGCTTCGACGACGGGTTCAACCCGAACCACCCCGATTGGGCGTCACGGCCGGCACTGCTCCATGGAGGTGCAACGGTCTCCGGCAATCACGGCACCGCCACGGTCGGCGTTCTGTTCGGCGACGGCAGCGGCGATCCGCTGGCCCGCGGACTGATGCCCGACGGCCAGCCGATCATCACCCAGTATTCGAATGTCGGTATCAGCGGCGGGACACGCTACGCGCACACGGGCGAGTTGTTGCAGTCGCCCTACTTCGCCGTGTTCCAGACCTCGAGCGTCGGCGACGCGCGCACATTCAACTACACGTCGACTTCCGCCGAACACGACACGATTCTTTTCGACTGGGATCTGCTGCACTGCCAGTCGCAGAGCAACGCGGGGAACCAGGACTCGCGACCTCAGGCCTGGGCCAAGAATGTGGTCTCCGGAGGCGCCGTCCAGCACTTCAATACGCTGACTCGCGACGACGACTGCTGGTCCTGCGGTTCGGGGAGCATCGGACCCGCCCAGGACGGCCGCATCAAGCCCGATCTCAGTTTCTTCTACGACAGCACCTACACGACCTATTCATCCGGGACCGGCTATGGGCAGTTCGGCGGCACCAGCGGTGCAACACCGACGATCTGTGGGCACTTCGGACTCTTCTTCCAGATGTGGGCCGACGGGATCTTCGGCAACGACGTCGACCCCCAGGGAACGGTGTTCGACAACCGTCCGCACATGACGACCGCGAAGGCCTTCTTGATCAACACGGCCGACCAGTATTCGTTTGTCGGGCAGACGCACGACCTCACTCGCGTGCATCAGGGCTGGGGTACGCCTAGCGTCAAGAACCTCTACGACATGCGTGACGACATCTCGTTCATCGACGAGACGGAGATTCTGGGCAACCTCGAGAGCATTGAGTATGTCGCCATCGTCGATCCCGGATCGCCCGCGATGCGCCTAACCATGACCTACGCCGACCCTGCCGGGAACCCGGCCTCGTCGGTCCACCGTGTCAACGACGTGACACTCAAGGTAACGTCACCATCGTTTGTGACCTACTGGGGCAACAACGGCTTGCTCGATGGCAATTGGTCCGTGCCCGGTGGCACCGCGAACACGATCGACACCGTCGAGAACGTGTTTATCGAGAACCCCGAAGCCGGCGTCTGGACCGTCGAGGTGTCCGCCGACGAGGTCGTCGAGGACGGCCACGTCGAGACACCGGAGATCGACGCCGACTTCGCACTCGTCGTCAGCGGAGCGTTTCTCAAAACCTGCACGTCCGATGGCGCCATCAATCTCGACGGCGTCGCGTTCGCCTGTACCGATCAGACCAAGATCCGCGTCATCGACTGCGATCTGAATCTCGATGACGCTATCGTCGAGACCCTCACGGTCACGATCGTCTCCGGCTCCGAACCGACCGGCGAAGACGTTCTGCTCACGGAGACCGGGCCGGAAACCGCGCGATTCGAGGCGACCCTTCCGATCGATACCGCCGACGCCCCGGGAACTCTACTCGTCTCCGCCGGCGACCTCGTCAGTGTCGACTATCTCGACGCCGACGACGGCATGGGTGGAACAAACATCGCGAAGACCGACCAGGCGATCGTCGATTGCACGGCGCCGATCATCAGCAACATCGTGACGGCGGACGTCCAGCCACGTAGCGCGACGATCACGTTCGATACGGATCAACCAGCCCTCGGCACCATCCG
>JAOTYK010000040.1 GCA_029861955.1 Acidobacteriota bacterium | reverse complement strand
CGATTACTAGCGATTCCACCTTCATGCAGTCGAGTTGCAGACTGCAATCCGAACTGAGGACGGCTTTTTGGGATTGGCTCCACCTCGCGGTCTCGCAGCCCTTTGTACCGTCCATTGTAGCACGTGTGTAGCCCTGGACATAAAGGCCATGATGACTTGACGTCATCCCCACCTTCCTCCGGTTTATCACCGGCAGTCTCCCTAGAGTTCCCGACATTACTCGCTGGCAACTAAGGATAGGGGTTGCGCTCGTTGCGGGACTTAACCCAACATCTCACGACACGAGCTGACGACAGCCATGCAGCACCTTCACGACAGCCCCGAAGGGAAGCTCCATCTCTGGAGCGGTCCATCGCAATTTAAACCCAGGTAAGGTTCTTCGCGTTGCGTCGAATTAAACCACATGCTCCACCGCTTGTGCGGGCCCCCGTCAATTCCTTTGAGTTTCAGCCTTGCGACCGTACTCCCCAGGCGGAACACTTAATGCGTTAGCTTCGGCACTGCAGGGGTCGATACCCGCAACACCAAGTGTTCATCGTTTACAGCGTGGACTACCAGGGTATCTAATCCTGTTTGCTCCCCACGCTTTCGCGCCTCAGCGTCAGTACCCGTCCAGGTGGCCGCCTTCGCCACTGGTGTTCCTCCCAATATCTACGCATTTCACCGCTACACTGGGAATTCCGCCACCCTCTCCGGGACTCAAGCTGTGCAGTATCAGAGGCAGTTCCTCGGTTGAGCCGAGGGATTTCACCTTTGACTTGCACAGCAGCCTACGCGCCCTTTACGCCCAATAATTCCGAACAACGCTTGCCCCCTCCGTATTACCGCGGCTGCTGGCACGGAGTTAGCCGGGGCTTCCTTCAGAGGTACCGTCAACCGACCGGCTTATTCATCCGACCGGGATTCGTCCCTCTTGACAGGAGTTTACGACCCGAAGGCCTTCGTCCTCCACGCGGCGTCGCTGCGTCAGGGTTTCCCCCATTGCGCAAGATTCCTCACTGCTGCCTCCCGTAGGAGTCTGGACCGTGTCTCAGTTCCAGTGTGGCCGATCACCCTCTCAGGCCGGCTACCCATCGTAGTCTTGGTGAGCTTTTACCTCACCAACAAACTAATGGGGCGCGGGCTCCTCCGATGGCGATAGCTTATAAATAGAGGCTACCTTTGAACTCAAGGCCCGAAGGCCTCGAGGTGTTATGCGGTATTAGCTCTCCTTTCGAAGAGTTATCCCCCACCTTCGGGCAGATTACCCACGTGTTACTCACCCGTCTGCCACTGTACTCATCCCCCGAAGGGAACTTTCTCGTTCGACTTGCATGTGTTAGGCACGCCGCCAGCGTTCATTCTGAGCCAGGATCAAACTCTCCAGTTAAGTGTGGAATCCGACGAGCGAACTCGCCGGTTCACAAACAAAGAAAGAGTCTGATTGCTGGTTCGTCCTACGCGTGAACGCAGGACATCACTAGCGAATCGCGATCCAATCGATCAACGATTGAACCGACTTTCAATCAAAATCATTCACGACAGCTTCTCGCAAAGCTGACACGTTCTATTCAGTTTTCAAAGAACATCACACCGGCAGACAGGCATACAAACAATGCCTGGTCCTAAGGGAAAAGCGGTTGAACTGCTTCGACCCTGCCCGTGCAGCCAAGGGATGATAGCAAACCCTACAGGGGGCGCAAGAGCCGGGGAAAAAAAGTTTTCGGGGTTTTCTGGATATCGGCTAGATCCATAAACCCTGCTATTTCAACAAGTTACAAGAATGTCCCCAGAACGCGGAACAGAACCCGGCCCCCGGCGGCTCCCGCCGATTCAGGGTCCGTCTCCGCTTATGGGAATTGCCTGCTCTCGGATCTCCTGCGCTTCGGCTGCAAACCCTTCTTTTTCAAGGGTTTCCGCCAGGGACTGTCGGAATGGAGCGGATCCCGGCCGTCGCTCGACCGCCAACCGTAAATAAGGAAGAGCCTCGGCCCCCTCGCCCTTTCGAGCCATCAGCCAGCCCAGATTGTGGTTGGCGTCGGCATGATCGGGCTCCAACTCCAGGGCCCGACGATAGGAAGCCCGCGCCCTCTCGCCCTCGCCGAGCCGTTCGTAGACCACACCCAGATTGTTGTGGGCCTGGGTGTAGCGCGGTCGAAGCTTGATCGCCTGCAGGTAATCCGACTCCGCATCGGCAAAGGCTTCACGGGACTGACGGAGTAGCGCCAGGTCGTAATAGGCTTCGGCAAAATCAGCTCGCAGACGGACGGCCGCCAGCAGAGACCCTTCCGCTTCACCGTCACGACCCAGACGGAGAAGCAACAGCCCGCGGTTGTAATGCGCCTCGGCATCCGATGGCCCCAGTTGGATCGCTCGATCGACCAGGCGTAACGCCTCCTCGGTCTTTCCGGCCCAACCCATCACCTTGGCCAGGTTGCGGAGCGCCGCGCCATGAGCGTCGTCGTCGATTCGACCGGTGACCGAGCGGCTCACGTCGTCGATCGTGTCGTCACCCCAGTCTGCGTGGAGGCTCAGCAGCCCGGCGTCGACCATCTCTTCGACGATCGCCAACGCCAGACGTCGGTGCCCTTCGATCGTCGGGTGGACGTGGTCGAAGAATAGATCGGCCCCCGGGATTCCGTCGGTGGCCAGGGACTCCAGCAGTCGGTCGAAGTCGATACGCAACACGTCGCCGTCGGTCGCGATCTGCCGTACGAGTTGGGTCACCTCGTCGGGAGCACGGAGCGGACAGACATCTTCGTTGATCGCGTTCCTGAAGGCTCGACGGGCGTCGTCGTGACGACCGAGCGCGGTGAGGATGTGCCCTCGCACGAAGTGCAATTGTGCAAAACGCGGATCCACGATTAGCGCCCGGTCCGCCGCCGCCAGTGCCGCCGACGGGTCGCCCCCCTGCCGCGCCCGGACCAGCTCTTCCATCGCGAGACGCCAGCGTGTTGCGTCGTCTTCGTTAAACCCGGTGCGATGGTCGCTCTTGAAGGGAGAACAATCCCTCAGATTGGAAGCCGGAGTGATCAGGATCGGTGTCGCGTCGGCCTCCCCCGCGATCTTCATCAGCCGCTCGAGGTTGAAACGGAAATGATCCAGCACCTGAGCCCGGAACCCATCGTCTCGTCGGTAGTCCTGGGGCCCAATCGAATTCTCGAGACGGGTTCGAACCTCGTCCGGCAGAAGGCCGTCGGAGGATGTGGGTGTCGATTCCCCGTGGTCGGGCCCCCGCCCCATGACTCGGGCAATCGAGGAGAAGGTCCGTGTCTTGTAGAGCGTGCTGGCGGTGGCACGGAGGATCGGCGACACCTCGGTGATCTCCCGGTAGGTCCGCGCTTCCAGGAACTCGTTCTGCCCGGTATAGATCAGGAAGATATCGGGCTCGTAGGACGCCAGCTCCTCGGCGACTCTCGCGACACGGTAACTGGCGTAGCTGACGCCGCCTGCGTTGATGACCTCCCACCCGGTTGCGGGGTCGGCAATTGGCAGGAACTCTTTCAACCACCCACAGAAGGATGTCTCGCTGGAGTACGGTCGTCCGTAGGTAGTGGAGCCACCCAGGCAGAAGATCCGAACGGTCCCGGAAGGCTTGGACTCCGCGAACTGCTGGATGTTGAAGAGGGATCGCTTGTTGGCGGCGGTCACCCTGACGCCGTTGCCGTCGTCGTCGGTCGCGCGGACGAACAGAGGCACGTTACCGGCGAACCCAACGAAAGGATCGCCCTCGACACCTGCGGCCGGAACACCGAGAGCCCAGAGTGAGAGTTCGATTGCGCCGAGAAGCCCGGTGACGATCGCAACGCTGAACAAGATCTTCTTCCAGAGCGGAAGTCTTGGCCGATCCGCCACGGGTCAGGCCCCGGGCACGCGTATCGCGGTTTCCGCGACCCCTTCCCGGTTCTTCTTGGGGTTTCGGATGTAGGCCCGCAGCCGGTAGTCGCCCGGCGGCAACTCGACCCAACCACCGAAGATGATCGGCTCGATCTCGGTGCTCTCCCACAGTTCCAGCGGATAGGAATGTTGGATCAGATGATAGGAGTCCCGAAGTTCGCGCCCATCGGCCGTCGATAGCCGCACATGCATACTGAATGTCGACGCCACCTGGTCCTTGATCGGCTCGTATCCGATGTCTCGCGGTTCGGCCAGGATGTGGAATGGCACGAACAGGCCCTCGCGTCCCTCCCCTTCGAGCGGAGTCGCGTCACCGATGATGATGGCGCTGTTGACGCGATCGTCACCGACCGACGACCCGGGCTCGGCATAGGCTCCGCGACGGTGGGCGATCTTCACCTTGCCTCGGGTGCTCGAGACCTTGGCCTTGCCGAGTTTCGCCGGCGAGACGTATTGATCCAGGTAGTAGCCAAGCATATAGGCGCCTCGCTCGAGATCCATGGCGCGGGAGAGACCCTCGTAGACATCCAGAGTCTTGACCAGCACACCTCCGGTGCTGCTGGCGACTTCCTCGATGTCGGCCTGAGCCGCCGCGTGGGCCCCCGCGACCGGTCGTTCGCCGGTCGGTTGGAACGCCGCCGCCGACCGCGCGCTCTGGGCCACGTTGGGGACGGGGTTGCGATCGATGAAGTGGATCGCCACGCCACTGGAGATGGCCTCGTTGATCAGGCGATCCAGATCGGGCCGGACGCCATCGCCCAACAGCACACCCATCAGCCACTGCACCATGTCGGTCGAGTTGCCATAGACCGCCCGGGCGGCCCCGATGATGTCGCTTTCAGGTTCCACGGCAAAGCCGTGGCTGAGCGCCAGAATGGTCTTCCGTCCCTCGACACCGCTGAGATACTGGACCGCGCCGTCGAGAGCCTTCACGAAACCGTCGGCCCGCGGTCGAACCATATCGCTGTAGGCGACGGCCGTATCCTTGATGCAGATCTCATCAAATTCCGCCACAAATGAACTCTCGCCTGTTTGACAGAGCGTCATCTGCTCGACGAGGTTCAGGATCCGGCGGGTCAGGTCGAGATAGCGTCCCGTCGATCGAGAGTAGGCCTTCTCGATGGCCGCCAGGATGGTGGGACCGTGGTTGGTGAACGGTGCCTCCAGACGCAACTCGCCGTCGTAGGAGATGACGGCGAACCGATCGGTGGGCTGCAGCGTCTCTTCCACGAACTTCAACGCCTGGGCCAGCGCATCGGGTCGCCCCAGCTTCCAGTCGTTCTCCATATCGGCGAAGACCACGAAGTAACGGGACTTGCCGGCGGTCGCCTCCTGGGATTCCGCTTCGGGCTGCCAGCTACCGGGCGCATCGACCCTGAGACGAGTCTTCGGTAGCGGACGATTGTCGGCGACCGGGGCCAGGGGCTCGAGGAACGCAATCTTCTTCTCGGTACCGCGAAGCTTGACCTTCAGCTCCTGAGCGGTCAGGTCGGTGACGGGGTTCCCTTGCCGATCACGGGCCGTGATGGGAAGTTGCACGAGTCGGACTTCGAGCTCTTCGGCGACGTCGCTCGTGGCAGGTTGTTCGTCCGATTGGGCACCGATCGACGGAGCGATCAGTAGCGCGGCGATGAGGAGATGGGGAACGCGGGAAGACCGAAGTTTTTGCAACATCATGCTGAATCTTACCACTCGGTATAGGGCTCGCACAGGACGCCCGAAAAGAAGAAGGGCCGCCGGACTTCCGTCCGGCGGCCCTCTATACAAGGCTACTCTGTCAGATCGATCGGCTTACCAGTTGAGGCCGATCGTTGCCAGATAGGAGCGCGGACGCTGGAAGTCGCGTTCGTTGTCCGCGTTCCCGAAGTTACCGCCGGGCGCGAACGAGACGAGCCCGGAAATCGGATCGGGTGTCGCGCTGCCAGCGAGGTTAAACCGCTCGAGAGCGTCCTCGTTGGTGATGTTTTGGACCGAAAGCTTGATCCAGGCATCGAGTTTCCGCCACAGCTGCACCTGATAACGCGCGCTGACGTCGGCGGACCAACTGCTGTTGAAGCGCTCTTGTCCGCGACCCCCGAAGAACTGCGTCATGGTCCCGCCATCGTTGACGTTGCCCGGATCTGCGCCCGGTTTCGCCACGCCGGAGACGGAAAGGCTGTAGGCACGGCCGGAACCGGCCTGGACGATTCCGCCCAGAACGAGGTTGCCGCTGCGTCCGAAGTCCATGCGGTAGTTGCCGTAGACGTTCAACCGGTGCCGCTGGTCCTCGTCGAGGTAGCCCACCGGCGCGACATCCGAATCGCTACGGGTGTTGGAGTAGTCACCCAGCGCCGAACCGGAACCCGGTGTGTTCTGTCCCTCACCCTCGTAGTTACCCGTCGTCTCGGACAGCGTGTAGTTACCACCGACGTTCCAGTTGTTGCTGGGACGGTAGTCGAAGGTGGCCGTGAAGCCCTGGTAGGTACGGAACGCGTCGGAGCTGTTGTCCCACAGCGTGGCGTCAACGTCAAAGCTGGCCGGCGGTATGTTCATGTCGAACGGATCGCTAACCGTGACATTCGCGAGACCGGTGTCGAACGTGCCGATGAAGTCATCGACCAAGCCGTCGAACTGCCTGTGGGTGTACGTGAAGACGACGGAACCGGTGTTCCGCGGCAACGCACGCTTGAGGCTGAAGTTGAGGTCCGTCGCCGAGGGCGACTCCAGACCGTCGGCCAGGAAGTTGGTGGGCTGGTCCGCGTCGCCGAAGTCGACGGTCGTGTTCCAGCAGCTTCCGTTGGGCTCCAAGGCACAGGTCGGGTGCGTGTCCCGGAGAACCTGCTCGACCACGGTTCGATCGACCATCAGGAAGTCCGGACCGGTGTACTGGTTCGTGATGCCCGGGGCGTCGCCGATGCTGGTGACGGCCTGGACCCAGTTGTCGTTGATACGACCGGTGTACTCGCCCCACGCCATCTGGACCTGCCAGTCGTCGGAGAGGTTACGCGTAACAGCCAGTCGCGGCGACACGGTGTTGTAGTCGAGGTTCAGCGCATCCAGCGGTCCGTCGCCCTTGTAGTCGTCGGAACGGAGACCGATGTCGACACGCCAGTTCTCGTTGATCTGCCAGCTGTCCTGCACGTAAAGCGCAAGGTTCTCGATCGTCTGATCGCCACCGAGGCTAAGAGCACGCAGACGCTGGTTGTTCTGGGTGGAGTCGATGTTAAACAGCACGTCGCTCGAAGCAACCGTTCCGCCGCCACCGGTGGTGACGTTGCAGGGCTGCATGTTGCCGCCGTCGTAGCAGAAGTTGAGGTCACGGGAGATGAAGTTGAAGCCCGTGGTGGACTGACGGTTCTCGCCGCTGGTCGTGCTGTCCACGGACTGGATTCCGTACTCCAAGGTGTGAGAACCGAGGCCGCTGAAGACCTGGGTCAGGTTGGCCGAGATCGTCTCGTTGTCGCGACCGGTGCGGTCCGCGAAGTCCCACCAGTGGTTGTTGTAGATGTCGAACGTGTTCCAATCGATGAACGGGCTGCCACCGTTGGGATCACCACCGGATTGGATGGCGGCGTTCTTTTCGGTCGCACGAACGTCGACGAACAGGTTGGGCGTCAGGATGCCCTGGTAGGAGATCGTGGTCATGTCCCGCGGATCGGCGCGGTTTCCGATGGCCAGATCTTCCGCAGCCGGCAACGCGGCTCGACCGGAAGAGGATCCGTCGAACTCGAGGTAGCTGTAGTCGATCGTGTGGTTCGGATTGACGGCACCGGTCAGGCGGATCTGATAGCGCTCCTCGCTGGCGACCGTGGTGAAGTTGCCACCGGTGACGGTGGTCGACTGGGTGTTGTTGGTCACGGGGATGCGACGACCGCCCGCAAAGAACCAGAGATGATCGCGGATGATGCGACCGCCGACGGTGGCCCAGTAGGTCTCGTTCAGGGTGCTGCTCTGCGACTCGCCCGAGAACGGCGTGAGGCTGTTCCAGTCCTCACGAGAATACGAAGCTCGGAAGCTTGCGTTGTACTCGTTGGAGCCACCCTTGGTGACGGCGTTCAGGACGCCACCGGTGAAGCGGCCATACTTGGCGCTGACACCGGAGGTCATGACCTGAAGATCCTTCAGGCTGTCCTCGAAATAGACCGTGGTTCCGCCACCGAACAGCGGATCCGAGATTTCCGCACCGTCGAGCAGGACGATGGTGTCCATCGACGGCGCGCCGGCGATCGCGAGATCGAAGTTGTTGCGATTTTGCGAAACCGTCGGGCCGAACGAGACGTTGGGCGCCAACTGGGCGACGTTCTCGAGGCCACGACTGGTCAGCGGCAGGGTTTCGACCTGGTCGCCGTAGTCGAAAGTCTCACCCTGGGTCGTGGTCTGGAGCTTCGAGAGGTTGCCGCGAACGACCACTTCCTCGACCATCTCACTACCCGGGGTCAGGGCGATATCCAGCGGGAACGTGGTACCCACACTCAGCCGGAAGGAATACTGGGCCGGACGCTGGCCAGGGGCGGCCACCGAGACGGCGTAGGAGCCTGACGGCAGGAGCGCTGCGGTGTAACGGCCATCGTCGTCCGTTTCCACAACACGCTCACCCTGCAGCGCAGGCGAGATAAAGGTCAGCTTCGCGCCGGCAACCGGATCTCCACTCTCGTCGGTCACGACGCCGCTTACGCGGGAAGTCGTCCCCTGGGCAAAGATCATGCCCGTGGCGAGAAGAAGAACGGCTACCGAAACGAGCGCCTTGCTGAAGCGATCGGTGCGGTTACTCATCTGGAACATTCCTCCTGAAATCATCACCCTTGAATCGGCTCTAGGGGGACGCATAATTGACGAATCACCTTAATGCAAGAACTGGACCCGACGGGTACATTCAAAAAGTCCAATAAAAAGCCCGATCCTCACCCATGAGACCGCCTGAGAGGCTCCAATCGATTGGAGCGCTCCAATTTATTGGATCGCTGGGTTCAGGAGCCGTCGAGACTCTTTTCCAGCGCGCCGATCAGCTCCTGCTCCTGGAGGGTCTGATCGGGACCGGCCAACTCGACATACCGCTTCAGGGACTCGACGGCGCCGGGACGATCTCCGGCGTTCAGTCTCAGGTAGCCGGTAAGCCGATGGACCAGAGCATGGTCCGGCCTGGCGTCGACCACCTGCTGGACATAGGTCCTGGCATTGTCGTAGTCCTGATCGTTGTAGTAGGCGACGGCGATGTTGTAGAGGATGTCGGCCTTCGTGCGATCGTCGACGGTCAGGCTCTCGAGCATCGCCAGCGCCTCGTCGTTTCGTTCGGAGGATGCGTAGAGACGCGCCAGCCGCCCGTTGGCGTCGACGTTGGACGGGTCGTCTTCGATGACCGCCTTGAGCGCAGGTTCCAGCTCTTCGTCTCGACCGGCGGAATCCAGGGCGACGACCAGATTCAATCGAACCGAGGCATCGTCCGGCGAACGACGGGCTTCCTCGGTCAAGAGATCGGCGGCCTCCCCGAACAGTTCTTTGGCGCCGTCTTCATCTTCGTCCATCGACTGGGCGCGCTGAAGGATCGCGCTTCCGAGCAGGCCGTGGACCTGATGAAGCTCGGGATCCGCCTCCAGGGCCGCACGAAGATCCGATTCGGCCCCGTCATATTCCCCGAGTTGCCAGCGTGCCGCGCCCCGAAGATAGAGCGCCTGCTCCAGGCCGGGCTCCTCCGCCAGAACGCCGTCCGTCTCCCTGACGACCCCCTTCATATCCCCTTCCTCGTAGAGTTTGACGGCCTTCTTGATCGGGCCGGCGACCTCCTGCAACCGCAGGTCCTTGGCCAGACGCTCACGAACGCCCCCCGCTGCAATCACGAGATCCATATGTCCGTGCCCGTTGACGCCGAGTTGGAACGCCGGCAAGCCCGTCGTCGGATGACCATTGGCCTCGAAGTCTCCCGACTTCATGCCGTCCGCACGACGATGGACGTAGTGCATCGATTTCAAGAACTGGGAATCGTCTACCGTGGAGATCTTCCAGCGACCCGACTGTAGGAACGCGATCGAGAACGCCCCCTTCTTGTTGACCTTGACGTTCATGGGCTGCGCGGAGCCACGGTCCTCCGGCTCCAGCATCAGCTTGAAGCCGCCGACGGGGTTGCCATCCACGTCCACGACCTTGCCGGTCAACTTGCCGGGGCTCAATTGCGCGAGCGCAAGCGATCCACCCAGGAACGACAACAAGACGAAACCGAAAACGAGAGCGGGGGTACGAGATCTCAACATGGCAAAACTCCTCATGACAGCACAGGGACAGGGGTCGCTCGGAGGGTCATGGAGATGACGGAAGTCGAAACGGTTGTCGACCCTCGTACGACCGCAGAATGCCCTGGAGTCGTGCTACAAGGATAGCATCGCCACGCCGTTCGGCATCCTCCACCAGCCTTCGTTGCCAGCGGACCGCCTCCTCGTATCGACCCGCCTCCGCCAGCGCCATCCCGATGGTCTCGGCCGTATCGAGGGTCCCCAGCGCGCGGTGGGCGACCTCCGCCAGCTCGACGGCACGTACTCCGTCACGGGTCTCGGGATCGTCGCACGCGGCCAGAAGACGAGCGAGGGTGTGGGTCCACTGCGGCTCCCCGGGTATCCGCTCCAACCCCTCGTCGAGAGTCGTGGCCGCGTCGCTGCAGCGGCCCGCAAGCACCAGCGCCGTCGCCCGTGCAAGACGCCCCGCCACGTGCAGCGGCTGCCGTTCCAGGAGCGATCCGTAGTCGGTGGCCGCCTCGTCGTAGCGACCCAGACGACCCAGCGCGTTGGCTCGATTGAACAGGGAATCCGTCAGCGAGGGGTCCAACGAGAGGGCACGCCGGTAGTGAGCCACCGCCTCGCCGTCGCGCCCGCGGTCGCTCTCGGCCAGCCCCAGGTTGTGTTCGACGATCGCCCGCTCGCCATCATCGGCAACGACGGACAAGGCCTGCTCCAGCACTCGTATGGCCTCCGCCGGGCGGCCCACGGTCGTGAGCGCAATCCCCAGGGCGATCCGACTCGCGGCGTGATCGGGGTTGGACTGCACGGCGATATTCAGCTCCGCGATCGCCTCGTGGTCTCGACCCAACTGCCCGAGGAGCCGGGGGCGCGCCAGCACCGCGGCGGTGTTCTGCGGGTCGATGCGCAGCACCGTGTCGATGGCGATCAGCGCCTCATCCGGCCGCGACATCGACTCGAGCAACAGGCCCAGATTGAGTTGGGCCTCCTTGAACTGCGGGTCGATCCGAACCACCGCCTCGTAGTGTCCCAGTGCGACCTGTGGTCGGCCGGCCCGGGTTTCCAGCCAACCGAGGTTGTAGAGCACCATCGGGTTCTCGGGCTCCAGGCCGAGGGCGACGTGGTATTCGCCGATGGCCTCCGGAACACGATCCAGTTTTGCCAGCGCGGAGGCGAGGCTCTTGCGGGCCTCGGGGTCTTCGGGATCGGCCTCCACCGCCTTCCGGTAATCCCGCTCCGCGTCTTCGAATCGCCCTTCCAGAAACGCGCTACTGCCCTGACGGAGGAAACCGGTCGAGTTATGGGCGAACCGGCCCAGGTCTTTCAGGAGCGGGTCATCGAAGCCAACGGCGCCAACCCCCCGCATCGCGAGATGCCGGTCCGCCTCGTCCGCGCTTCCCAGTTTGCGAAGGGCCTGGGATAGCGGGTAGTGGATCATCGTCGCATCCGGCGCGACCTCGAGGGCCTTGCGGAAGTAATCCACCGCCGCAGCGGGCTCCTGGCGAGCGACGGCGACCCGACCCAACCCGTACTGGGCCGCTGCGTTTCGTGGGTCGCGGGACTCGACCTCGCGATACGCGACGAGCGATCGATCGAGATCCCCCTGGTTGAAGCGAACGTCTCCCAGACGCAGCAGCGACGGGCGGTCATCAGGGACACGGACGAGGACCTGCTCGAAGAGATCCGCCGCCTGCTTCAGCTCGCCACGATCGGCTCGCAGGACCCCCGCGTAGTAAGACCAACGGGCATCCGTGCCGTCGAGGGTTCTTGCGTTCGCGAAACAGGCCAGCGCCTCGTCGGCCAACGCGTAGACGTGGTAGATCATGCCCATCGTTCCGAACCTGGACGCCAGCGCCTCGTCGGCGGCCGGGTCCTCTGCCAGGTGACGATCCAGCTCGCTCCGCGCGTCCTCCAGCTGCTGTCGCACCGCGTCATCGCGGTTGGCAAGGTTGGGTACGGGGACCGGCTGGAGCCCGGACGCCCCTTCCTCCGGCGGCACATCACATCCCACGATCAGCAGGAGTAAGCACACGACGGCGACCCGTAACGTCATGGTTCGACGACGGAATCCCCCTCGCCCGAGCGGAGGGTCGTATAGGTCCGAACCGAGAGCCCTGTCCATTCCTCAACCGTACCATCCCGCCAGTAAACTCGAACGGCCTGATCGGCCTCGACCTCGGCTAGACCGAACAGAACCCTGGGATCCCCGGAAGAGGCGTAGCTGCCGCCGGCGCTGACCCAGCGTGTGCGCGCACGGCCGGCGCCCGAGAGAAGAACGACCCGAGCGTCGTAGGCGTCCCTACCGTGGCGATCGATCACACGAAAGCCGACCCAGCTCTGCCGCTGCCCCACGCGGTTTTCCAGTAGGTGGACGGGTCCGTTGTTGTTCATCACAAGCAGGTCCACGTCGCCATCGTTGTCGACATCGCCGGCGGCCACGCCCCGGCCGACCTCTTTGAGCGACGGAAGCTCGGCTGCCGTGCGGTCGACGAATTGCCCGTCGCCTTGATTGCGGAACAGTTGATCGGTCTGCCTGAGCGGAAAGGGATCGCCGCGTCGCACGAGCGACAAAATCAACCGAACCGCGCCGTTGGCGACGAAGATGTCGGCCCAGCCGTCGTTGTCGTAGTCGAGACTGGACGTACCGAAACCGGTAAAGTTCCAGCTTGGTTCGCCGAGTCCGCTGCCGATACTGGAGTCGTCGAAATTGCCGTCGCCATCGTTGCGATAGAGGGTGTTGGTCTCGCCCATCAGGTGGGTCAGGAAGATATCGACACCGCCGCGCTCGTCGAAGTCTTCCGCAAGGACCCCCATGCTGGCCTCGGGCTGACCGTCGACGTTGACCGCGGCACCTGCAATCAGCGCCCGCTCGTGATACACGCCATCCCCACGATTGACCCACAGCCGGTTTTCGTTCCAGTCGTTCGCCACGTAGATATCGAGATCCCCGTCCCCCTCCACATCCAGGGCGATGGCGCCTAACGTGTTGCCGGCGGCCCCACGCAGTCCGGCCCGCTCGGTCACATCCTCGAACGATCCGTCCTGCCGATTGCGAAACAGGCGGTTGGACTCGGCTCGATAGGCCAGAGGGCTGCAGTAATCGACAAATCCCTGCTCCGGGAGACAGCGCTTGTGATTGCTATAGCGGAAGTCGACGTAGTTTCCGACGAACAGATCGAGAAACCCGTCGGCGTCAAAGTCGAGGAAGACGGCGGGAACGCTCCAGCGCACGTCGTCCGTTCCGCTTCGCTCGGTCACGTCAACAAACGTGCCATCGCCGACGTTACGCAGCAGGCTGTTGGAACCGAATCGCGTGACGTAGAGATCAACCCAGCCGTCGTTGTCGTAGTCCCCGGCGGCGACACCCATGCCGTACCCGCTCGCGGACAGTCCGGCCATCTTGGTCACATCGGTGAATCGCAACTGAGTCGAGCCGTCGGCACGGGAATGAAGGTCGTTGCGGAACAACCGGTCCGAGGGGCCGCTCCCGACGTCGGCATTAGGCGTCAGAGGTCCCCCCTGAACCAGGTAGACGTCGAGGTCGCCATCGTTGTCGTAGTCCACAAGCGCGCCGCCGGCACCGATAACTTCGATGATGTAGAACTCTCCGCTCATCCCGTTCTCATGCTGGAAGATCAGCCCGGTCTCCTCGGCCCGTTCGACGAACGCCGGTGATTCGGCGCTCGAATCGAGATCCGGCGACCCGCAACCAGCCCACAAAAGTGCGGGGATGATGAGGAGCGGCCACCTCATCGTGATGCCGTCACGACGGTCCCCTCGCCGCGCCGAACCACGACGTAGCGGTCGTACTCGTCGACCGGCCACTCTTCGGTCTGGCCGCCGGTCCACTGGACACGAATCCGTGACGGAACCGTCTGGTCGCCCAACCCGAACAGGACTCTCGGGTCGCTGGAAGAGAGGTAACTACCCGCGACGCGAACGCGATGCCAGACCCATGAACCGTCCGAGCGCTGGATTCCCACACGAGCCCCGAGGGCATCGCGGGCCGGGTCGCCCTCAACCGCACGAACACCCAACCAGTGAGCCGCCGAGCCGACCTGATTCAGCAACAGGCGTGTCGGGCCGTGGTTGTTGATCCACAGGATGTCGGCGTCGCCGTCGTTGTCGACATCACCCACCGCCAACCCACGGGTGACCTCCGACCGCAGGAAGACCTCGCCACCGATCGCGGTCACCTCCTCGAATCGCCCCTCGCCGAGGTTCCGAAACAGTTGATTCGTCTGGTGCAGCGGAAACGGATCCCCCCGTGCGAGGTGCGCGTCGATCGTCTTGATCTCGCCGTTGGCCACCGCGATGTCCAGTTGCCCGTCGTTGTCGTAATCCAGCGAGATCATCCCGAAACCGGTGAACTCCCAACTCGGCGTCCCCAACCCGCTGGCGATCGTCCCGTCGTCGAACAGACCCGTTCCTCCGTTCAGATAGAGCGTGTTGGTCTCCTGGCTCATGTGGGTCAGGAAGATGTCCTCGTCGCCGTCGCCATCCAGATCGGCGACCTCGACGCCCATGCTGCCCTCCGGTTCGCCGTTCCCGTTCAGGGCGCAGCCCGCGATGAGGGCCTGCTCCTGGAATCGACCGTCACCGAGATTCCGCCAGAGGAAGTTTTCTCCGGTGTCATTGGCGACGAACAACCCGTGCCTGCCGTCCAGATCAAAGTCGGTGATCACGACACCCAATGCATTTCCCCGGCTTTCTGCCAGGCCTGCCCTTCGAGTCACATCTTCAAATGTGCCGTCACCCGTGTTCCTGAAGAGGCGATCCGGAAGCGGGTTGTACGCCAACGGACCGCAGTAGTCCGAACGCCCCGACGGCGAGAAGCACCGCTTGTGCGTGGCAACCCTGAAGTCCAGGTAGTTTCCGACGTAGAGATCGAGGCGGCGATCGCCGTCGAAATCAAAGAACGCCGCCGGCATACTCATGCGAAGGTCCGCGACTCCCGCCGCCTCGGTCCGATCGGAAAACGTCCCGTCGCCGTTGTTCCGCAACAGCTGATTCGTCCCTAGTTGCGTCAGATAGAGATCGATCCAGCCGTCCCCGTCGTAGTCCCCGGTGGCCACCCCGAACGTGTAACCGGTCGGCGGAGTCAGGCCGGCCTCGACGCTCACGTCGGTGAACCCGAACGACCGCGATCCGTCGGGACTCACGACGAGATCGTTGCGAAAGAGACGATCGGTCCCACTCGAACCGCTTGAAGTACCGGGGTTCAAGGGCCGGCCCTGGGGAAGGTAGATATCCAGATCGCCGTCGTTGTCAAAGTCCAGAAACGCGCCGCCGGGCCCCATCATCTCGGCGATGTACTTCTCCCCCGACATCCCATTATCGTGAGTGAAATCGAGACCGACGTCTACGGAGACATCGACGAACAGAGCCGCCGGCTCCGCGGGGGTCTCTACCGGCCCACAGCTTGAGAGTGTGAGCAGTAGGCAGCAGACGATTCCGAGGCTCTTGGTGTCAGGGCGCGTCATCGGGCTTGCCGCCCACCTTGAAGGTTACAAGAATCGGGTCGTCGAGTTCCGGAGCCTCCAGCAGGAGATCGAACTGGCGCCCCTTGACCCCATCGGCAGGTCGCGGAAAGTAGATGAAATCGACGGCGTACGTGAACCGTGACAGATGCAGGGTCTTCTCGTGAGGATTGTCAAAACTGCGGGTCAGCGTGCTCCTGACCGGGGTGTACGAGAGGAACGCGCCTGCAATCGATGTCCTCAGGTTGGACAGCCGCCGGTCGACATCGACGTTTCCGTAACCGTTCGACAGCTCTTCGAAACCGACCGTCGGATAACGCGTTCCCGTGGAGTCGATCAGGGTGAAAGACTCCGCCGTAAGCGTTAACGCCTTCAGGCCCTTGTTGGCCACGGCGATCTCGACGGGAACGTAATCACGGCCCTCACGCAGACGCATCACCTTGGTGTCAACGACAAACGCGAGAAGCGAACCCTCTTGTTTGAACGCCGTTAGCGTGAACTTGGCATCAGGTCCGCCCGCGGGGCCCGCAAGAGGGCGCCGAGCACACGACGCGCTAACGAGAAGGGTCAGGGTGACGAGTGAAACGGCGATCGAGGCGCGGGTTAATCTCATGGTGCAACATGTTACACTCATCCTAAAGGTGGTGCGAAGCGATGAAGATGGGTTTCTGCGCGTTTGCATTGGTTCTTGGGCTGACGTTTGGCGCGTTGAATGCGGACGAGACCGTCGACGAGGTCGTGCGGGTCCGTGCTCTGGAGATTGACCTACTTGCCACCGATCCGGAATCTTCGCCCGTCGCCGATTTCAGCCCAACCGACCTCGAGATTCGACTGAAGGGTGAGCCCGTCCTGTTCCGTCTCACGAGCGCATCGGACGCAGCCCCCGCAGAGACCTCCAATTCCGACCTACGCCTGACGATTCAGATCGGCTCCGAGGAACGGGTCGCAACGTCGTCAACCGTCCCCCCACGCCGGTACCTCTTTTTTATCGACCTCAGTGCCGACCACCGCGGGAAGCCGGGCGCCGCCGCCGAACCGCTTGTCGAGTTCGTCCGCGAAACCCTTCGCCCGTTCGACCTCGGCGCCGTCGCGGTCTACAACGGCAACCTGTCGTTCGAGACCGGCTTCGCGTCGGGAGCCGCAGAGATCGAGAGTGCGATCCGACGGGCCTACTCTCGCTCGAAGACACCGGGACTCGCAACGCCGCAGCGAATCCGGTCGTTGATGAACAGCCTTGAACGCTGCGATGTCCAACTGGCACCGGGCCAGGAGTTGACCGAGGAACAGGCACGCATGGAACGCGCCTCGACCTTCGGCTCCATGTTCGTCGATTCGCGTTGCGCCAGGAACATCGCCTCGTTCTTCGTCGAGCAAGGCATCAACCGCGCGGAATCGTATTACGGAGCACTGGGGACCGCGATCGAGGTCGCCGGCGGCGTCGAGGGCATGACCATGATCGCCCTGAGCGGCGGCGTCAGTCTCGCGCCGGACAGCGAGTTCGCGGAGGTCGCCAAGTCCATCATGGGACTGTCCCAGCTCAACGAAATCCGCTCGAGCCTCCAGGGAGGCGATCGTGCGCGTGACGCCATGCTTCGCGCGACGAGGCTTGCCGAGCGAGAGAGAGTTCGAATCTATGCCGTCGATTCTCTCCGCCAGACTGGCGGCGTGCAGGGGGTTCGTCAGGCCTCGCTGTCGATGGATAACGCATCGCCATTCGAATTGGCATCCCAGCTACCCAGGGGTCCCCTCACCGAACTCGCCGAGACCACGGTCGGCGGATTCGTCCGAAACGAGGATCTCCTGGCGGGTCTACGCCAGATCCATGAACTCGATCGCGGGCGCTATCAGGTCCTCGCCTACGTCCCCGAAGAGTTCGACGACGTCGATGTTTCCGATCTCAAATTGACGACGCAACGGGACGGTGTCCGTCTCGCCTACAACCGCGTTCCTCAGGGGCGTTCGACGGACGAAGAAATCACGACGCAGTTGATTCTTGGTGAACCCCGCGCGCTGGAGACTTCGACGCAAGACCCGCTAAACATCTACCTACCGTTCACCGTCGGCGCGCTCCCGAGAGACCTGGACTACGAATTGATCTCAGCCGGTCGGTCCGCAAACCTCACGCTCTACGTCCGCGTCGACACCGCCGAAGGCTCCCATCTGGTCAGCAGCTATCACTCGTTTCGACACACGGTGCCGCAAGAGAAGTGGGATCAACACAAGGAAGCCTTGCTCGGTATCCGTGGCTGGCTCGAGGCCCCGCCCGGCGAATACCACGTCTCCGCAATCCTGAGAAACTCGAGTTCCGGCCGCAAGGGCGTCAGCATCCGCTCCATCCGACTGCGGCCCGAGAGTTCACTCCCCGACGGCTAAACCGAGCAATCGCCTGAAACGTGGATCGTTCGGTTCCAGCTCGACAGCCCATCTCAGGTGTCGCAGCCCCTCGGCCGTATCTCCCTCACGGATCAGGAGTTTTCCCAGGCCGGCGTGGGACGCTGCATGCCGGTCGTCCGCGGACAATGCGGCACGAAAGTAGTTCTTCGCGCGTTTCGGAGAGTGGACCGCCGCCAGATCCCCGAGCCTTCGAGTCATCTCGACACGGTCAATGGCTTTCGGAATCCCCTCTTGTGAGATCGGACGAGAAAGGGGGATCGTGATCGTCGCGTCGTCCGAGAAACCCGAGGCCCACGACGTCTCCATCGCCTCGATCAGAGACTCCGGTTTCATCGACTCGCGTAACTTTTCCAGGAGACCTCCGCGCGCACCCTCCGCCACCGACAGAGTCAGCAGATAACGCACGAACGCCCAACTCTGCGCGTGGAATCGTGGTTTGAGCACCGCATCTCGGTAGGCCAGTGACCGCGGAGTCGTCTCGAGCACCGCGCGTGGCGAGAGCAGAAGACCACGCTTGAGGGTCTCGACATGCTGGGTCGCAACTCGACCGACCTCCCCCTCGTACGCCGTCGTCTTCGTCGTTTCAAAGAGCTCGGCCATCCCCTCGCTGAACCAGAGAGGTGCGTCCCGCGCGACCTGCCGGATCACGTAGTGCAAGTACTCGTGATAGGCGAGGGAGACGACGTCGGCACCGGCAACTGCGTGGATCGCGATAAAATCCGTCTCGCCGTCACTGAAGTAGACGCCTCCCGACCGATCGATCTCTCCCCCATCGGGTAGTACCCGCCGGGAGGACCGCAAGCTGCGAAAGACGTAGACCGACAGCGGGCGACGGGGCGTCTCGACGACCAGCCCGAAGTAACTCTCCAGCAGGTCCCGGAGTCGCTCCAATTCCGTCGCAACGGCCCTCACCTGCTCGGCGTCGGCATTGCTGAACAGATGAAAGTGGGTCGTTCGGAGTTCGCTCCAACCCTCACCTGTCTTCCCGACGGCCACGGGCCAGACAAGCCCTATCAGGCAGAGAAGCACGATCGATGCGGATTGGAATGAACGCATTGGACGGTCATTGTACCTGTCGATTCGGGCCGGTGATAAACTGGCGATGCGTCATGACTTCGATGCGAACCATTCTCTTTCTGTTGATCGTGATGGTCGTTTCCCAATCGGGAGCGAGTGCCGCAACGATAACGTGCGCTGATTCACCGGACCAGAGCTACGAACAGTACCTCCCGCCCGACTACACACCGGATCGTCGCTGGCCTGTCCTCTACCTGCTGGATCCACGCGGACGGGGTGAATTCGCGCTCGACATCTACCGGTCCGCAGCCGCGACCTATGGCTACGTCATCGCAAGTTCCAACAACAGCCAGAGCGATGGACCGTCGGGCCCCACCTACGAGTCCGTTCAGGCCATGCTCGACGATACGTTTCTGCGGCTCTCCGTCGATCCGCGCAGGGTCTACCTGGGTGGGATGTCAGGGACGGCTCGCGTTGCCTGTGATATCGCGGATCGCGCGAATGGCGACATTACCGGAGTCGTCCTCGTGGGCGCTGCGTGCGCCGATGCGGTTAAGCTCGAATCGAACTCAATCTTTGACGTCGTGGCGATCGTCGGAAGGAGAGACTTCAACTACATTGAGGTCGAGAAGTTCGCGGATGAGGCGCTGGAGCGCGGCGCGGCCCATCGACTCCTCGTCCATGACGGTAGCCATGGGTGGCACGACGAGGCGATCGCCTCCGAGGTCGTTGCCGCTCTCGAACTACAAGCCATGTCGCGAGGACTGATCGCCACAGACCCCGAGTTCGTCTCCCACCGGTTGGCGACGGCTCGCGACGAGCCCGCCGGCGAAACAACGCTGGACTCCTGGAAGGCACTCTCGAGAATTGTCCGCAATTTCATGTCGCTCGGGCAAGACGCCGCGCTGGACGAGATCCGAACGGAGATTCGATCGCTGGCTTCGTCGGGCCGCTTCCGCAAGGACCGACGGACATGCCGGAAGCGACAAGAAGCGGAACTCCGTGAAATCACTCACATCCAGAACACGCTCGCGCGCTTGCGACCGGCGACCGCTGCGAGGCCAACGGCGACGGAATTCGGGAGACGGCTCAGAATCAGCTCCTTGCTCCGGACGGCCGACCGGACGCCGCCGACGGACGCCTCGTTGCAGGCCGAACGTTATCTTGCAACGATCCGTGCGATGACCTCGTTCTACTACCCTCGGGAACTGGAGGCGGCCGGAGACCCACACGGCGTGCGACTCTGCGAGGCCATCACGGCGTTGTTGGATGCGGCGCCGTCGGAGTCCGAATGAAGCGTGGAATCCTGCTACCGCTGCTGCTCCTTCTCTGGGGTTGCCCTCCTCAGGGTGAGCGTTCGGTCACCCTGGTCTTCGAAGATGTCGCCGCCGAAGCCGGCATTCGCTTTGCCCACCGGAACGGCGCAACCGGCGACTTCAATTACCCCGAACTGATGAGCGGTGGCGTCTCGTTCGCGGATATCGACGGCGATGGTTTTCTCGATGTCTACACTGTCCAGGGCGGTGAACTGCCCGACGATCGATCTTCCAGCGGCGATGCAAACCGTCTATTCCGCAATAACGGCGTAGGCGGTTTCGAGGATGTCACCGAGCGATCGGGCACAGGCGACACGCGTTACGGAACCGGCGTCGTCGCCGCCGACTATGACAACGATGGCGACATCGATCTCTACGTCACCAATCTCGGTCGTAACACGCTGTTCAGCAACGACGGCGACGGCAGGTTTGCAGATGCGACGGAACACGCCGGTGTCGGTGACGTCGGCTACTCCACGGCGGCGACGTTCGTCGACTACGATCAGGACGGGTTTCTCGATCTGTACGTGGCCAATTACATCGATTGGGCGCCCCCGATCGAACGACCTTGCTTTGCTCCGAACGGGCTTCGAGACTACTGCAGTCCGGGCGTCTATGACCGTCCGGCACGAGACACCCTGTATCGCAACGAGGGCGATGGGACGTTTCGAAACGTGACGATCGAAGCCGGAATTCAAGACCGAAGAGGTGCCGGTCTCGGTGTGATTGCGACCGACCTGACCGGAGACGGCCTGGACGACATCTTCGTGGCCAACGACCAGATGCCCAATACGCTGTGGGTCGGTCATCCCGATCGGTCGTTCTCGGAGCAGGCGCTTTCACGCGGTTGCGCTCTGAACGAGTCCGGTCGATCCGAGGCCAGCATGGGCATCGCGATCGGAGATGTGGACGGGGACGACGATTGGGACCTGTTCTTGACCCACCTGGACGGAGAAACGAATACCTACTACCGAAACGACGCCGGGTTCTTTCAGGACGTGACCGACCAGTACGTGCTGGGTGGAATTAGCCGGGAATTCACGGGGTTCGGGACCGGTTTCGCCGACTTCGACTGCGATGGCATTCTCGATCTTGTCATCGCCAACGGTTCGGTTCGACTGGGCGACTCCATGCTGGCCGGCGATTACGGCGAACCGAACCAGCTCTTTCGCGGAACCGACGTGCGTCGCTACGACGACGTCTCCCATGTTCTGGGGTCACCGGAGCTGCGGGAGGTCTCGCGTGGTGCCGCCCTCGGCGATTACGACAATGACGGCGACATCGATATTCTCATCGGAAACAACGAGGGCCCCGTCCGTCTCTACCGGAACGATAGTTGCCGCGACGCACATTGGCTGGGAGTCCGGTTGGTCGATGGCGGTCCCGGGACTCATGGCATCGGCGCAATCGTCACGCTGACGACCGACGCTCGTCGTATGCGACGACTGATCCAACCGGCCTACAGCTATGGCGCCAGTCATGACCCGCGAGCTCACTTCGGCCTCGGCGACGACCCGGGCCCCTATGAAGTCGAGATTGCCTGGCCCGGTGGCCGCGTAACAACCCACGTTATCGAATCCGTGGACCGCTACATTCACCTTTCGCCGACGTCCGGAACGCCTCTGTGACTTCAGTCCGGCCCATCGCGCTCTTACTGCTGCTGGCCCTCCATCTGGCCTGCTCGAATCCGGATTCCGCTGGACAAGACCCTCGTGCCGATCCACCCCTACCGGAGGGGTTGGAGCCGGCCGTGAGAGCCGCCCTCGAGGCCGCTCGTGGTGGGGATGCCGGTGATCTCGCCCGCCTGTACCACGCAAACAAGTTGTTCGCCCACGCACGCCGCTCGTACGAGAAGGCAAGCGAGAGCGATCCGGACGAGGGCGAGTGGCCTTATCTTCTTGGTGCGATGGAACTGAATCGTGGTCACCCACGGGAAGCAGCGGTCGCACTGGAGACCGCGACACGACGGTCTCCGGATTATCTTCCCGCATGGATCCGCCTCGGTCGCGCGCACCTCGATATCGGCAACATCGATGCGGCGAGACGGGCGTTCGAGGAAGCGACCCGTCTCGCGCCTGGTTCCCCGTGGCCGCTGCTCGGTCTCGGGCGGGTGGCGCGAACCGAGGACAACCCGGCGAGAGCGATCGAACATCTGCAGCGGGCGATTCAAATCGAGCCGCAGCTGCGAACGGCCCACTACCTCCTGGCGCAGATCTATCGTGAGGTCGGAGACACGGAGCGCTCGACACGGTCTCTCTCGGCGTTTCGTGATTCGGGTGCAGACCCGGAGCTGCAGGACCCGTGGCTACGCGCCGTGGAACAACGGGAACTGGGTGACCAGAGCATCCTGAAGGAGGCCGCAGCGGCCCTGGTGGCAGGAGACCTCAGCGGTGCCGAACGACGTTACGTCGATGTCCTGACACGACATCCGGAGGACTACGGCGCCCTCCTCAATCTCGGAATCGTCTACTTCGCCCAACGACGCCTGGACGCGGCAGAACGTCAGTTCCGGCGGACCATCGATTTGCGGGCCGACGACCCTCACGGCCACCACGCCCTGGCCCGCTGCCTGTTGGCAACGTCGCGGGTGGACGAGGCGCGGACCCATCTCAGGGAGGTCGTTCGGCTGGATCCGGGAAACCGGGAGGCCGCGGACCTCCTCTCACAGATCGGCTCCTCGACCCCCTGAGGGGTTTCGGCGAGCGCTCGAGAGCTGCGTTAATATGACGGTGCACGCAGACTCCATCCGTTGAGGGGAATTCGTTGTGGTCGATGTTTTTTTGAACCGTTCATTTCGCCGGAGAGCGTTGACGGCCATCGTGATGACCCTCGCCATGCTTCCCGGCGGGCCGCTGCTCGCCCAGGAAGAACCCGCCCAGGAAGCGGCCGTCCCGGAGGCGGCCGACCTCTCGGAAGGCAACCGTCTCGTGCGGGAAGCCAAGTACGAGGAGGCCGAGGCCCTACTGGCGGAGTTACAGAACGATTTCCCGACCGATGTCGATCTTCTGCTCATGCGTGGCGAGCTGCTACTCCAACTTCAGCGGGCCGAAGACGCCCGCGACGTTCTCAGCGCCGCCGTCGAGCTCGATGCGGAACGAGAACGGATCCAGTTCCAACTCGGTAGCGCGTTGGTTCGGCTCAACCAGACCGACGAGGCTCTCGAACGGTTCGGTGCGGAGCTGGAGAACACCGAAGACTCGGCGATTCTCCGGCTGAGCCGGCTAAATCGATCGATGCTCTTCGAGCAGAAGAAACAGTGGAAAGACGCCGCCGCCGAACTCGAGGCCCTGCTGGTGGGTGACGAGGTCGAGAAGGAGATCTTCGCCGATCTCGTGTCGCTCTACCTGCGGGACAAGGCGTTGGATCAGGCGGTCGACGCACTCGAACGCGGCAAGTCGGCCGGGTTCGAATCGTCACTTCATTACTATAGTGCGGGTGCCCATCTCTTCCGGGCGGATCGACTTGAGGAGGCGCTGCAGCTCTTCGAACAGGCGCTATCCATCGACTCCGACATGGCGCGGGCCGAGCGGAGCCTCGCCGCGGTCCTCAACAAGCTAAAGCGGACCGACGAAGCGCTGGTCCATCTGCGCCGATATCTGGAGTTGGACCCGACGGCGAAGGACGCCGAGAAGGTCCGGGAACAGATTCGGGTCCTGACGGTGGAGACCGCCGGCGCTCCTTGAAGCGCCAAGGGATTTCCGCTAATCTACCGATCTGGTTTGCCTAGGTGGGCCGGAAGGCCTGCCTTTTTTATTGGTATTTGCGTTTTTCGGCCTTTCAAGGGGTGACAAGCGGCGTATGGGATTGTCTCATCAGGATCGGCTCGATGGCCTCAGCTCCCTTGCGAGGGAAGCGGTGGTCGAGTTGGGTCTGGAGTTCGTCGAACTCCTCCTGCAGGGCTCGTCCCGACATCGGACGCTGATCGTCATCATCGACCGTGCCGGCATTCAGGGAGTGACCCACGACGACTGCAAGAGGGTGACACAGTCGGTTGGGGAACGGCTCGACGAGTCGCCGTTGCTTCCCGACGCGTACAACCTCGAGGTCTCGTCTCCCGGAATCGACCGTCCAATCAGAACGGAAGACGACATTCGTAGAAACATCGGTCGCGAAATCATGGTGACGACGACCGAACCGATCGAGGGTGCGACGGAATTCCGTGGTCTCCTCGTAGGGGGTGACCGGACCCTCTTGCGTATCGAACGACCGACGTCCGGCGGTGCCCTCGAAATCCCAATCTCGGCGATCGATTCGGCACGGCAACACGTCGGCATCTAGCTCCAGTTGAGGCATCGACAGTTATGAGCAGCGAACTGTTCCAGCAGATCGAATTGATCGGTCGGGAAAAAGGTCTCGATACCGAGGTCGTCATCCAGGCCCTCGAGGAGGCTTACGCGGCTGCAACCCGTAAGTACTACTCGAGCAAACAGGACTTCGGCGCGCGCTTCGATCGTGACTCCGGCAAGTTTGAGGTGTTCTCTAAACACACCGTGGTGGAAGAGGACGATCTGGCCGATCCCAACACGGAAATCGTCCTGGACGAGGCCAAGAAGCTTCACCCGGACGCCGAACTGGGGATCATCCTCGAGACGCCGTTCGACTACCCCGAAGCCCCGTTGACCCGAATCGCCGCTCAGGCGGCCAAGCAGGTCATCTATCAAAAGGTCAAGGAAGCCGAGCGGGAGCTGGTCTACGAGGAGTATGCCGACCGTGTCGGAGAGTTGATGACCGGCGTCGTCAAGCGATTCGATCGCGGCGACATGATCCTCGACCTCGGAAGAACCGAGGGCATCGTCAATCGGCGGGAGCAGTCCCGCGCTGAGCATTACAACCCCGGCGATCGCGTTCGAACCGTCCTGACGGAAGTCGAGCGGCTGGGTAAGGGTCCGCAGCTGGTCATGTCCCGTGGCAGCGGTCTTCTGGTGACGAAACTGTTCGAGATGGAAGTTCCCGAGATCTACGACGGCACCGTCATGATCGTCAACGTGGCCCGTGATGCCGGCGAACGCAGCAAGGTCGCGGTGGCGTCCAAGGACCGAGACGTTGACCCGGTTGGCGCATGCGTCGGCATGAAGGGTTCGCGGGTTCAGGCGGTTATCCGTGAACTCCGTGGCGAGAAGATCGACATCGTCCAGTTCGACGAAGACGACGCGCTTTACGTGCGCAACGCCCTCAACCCGGCGCAGATCAATCGTGTCGTTGTTCGAGACTACGAAACCCGCGAGATGGAAG
>JAOTYK010000039.1 GCA_029861955.1 Acidobacteriota bacterium | reverse complement strand
ACGGGAGAGGGCGGCGGCAAACACGAGGGGCTTGAAGGCCGAACCCGTCTGACGCTTGGCCTGGATGGCGCGGTTGAATTCGCTGCGGTCGAAGTCGAAGCCGCCGACGAGGGCTCGAACCGCGCCGGTGCGTGGTTCCAGCGCGACCAGCGAGACCTCGACGAGGGGTTTCTGCTCCAGACCCAGGGTGATCGTCGTCTCGTCGAGGGTCAAGATGCGGACGCGGGCCACATCCCCGCTGGCGAGGACGGCGTCCAGCTTCTTGGCGCCGGTCCATTTCCCCTCGGCCAGCGAGAGGGTTCCGGTGCGATCTCGCAGTCGCACGACGGCCGTCTCTGCGTCGACGGTTGAGATGAGACCATCCACGACGCTTCCGACCTCGAGCGGCAGCTCCCAGTCGCTGGAACTCCAGGCCTCCCGCCCGGCCTCGGCGACGTTCTCCAGTTCACCTCGCCATTCCTGACGACGGTCCAGACGACGGAGGCCGTAGTCGACGGCCCGGTTGGCGATCTCCTGGAGACGCGGGTCCAGGGTTGTCTGAACTTCGAGTCCGGACCGGTAGAGGCTGGAACTCCCGTAGTTTTTCTGCAGCCAACGACGGACCTCCTCGACGTAGTGCGGGGCGATGTTCGTCGTCCGTGGCGGGCGGGTGGGTGAGAGAGGCTGCTTCATCAGTGCCGCGGCCTCTTCGTCACCCAGAAAGCCCACATCGGCCATCCGTCCGAGGACGTGGTTTCGACGACGCAACGAACGTTCGGGGTGGCTGATGGGGGAGAGCGAAGTAGGCCGTTGGATGACTCCGGCAAGGGTGGCAGACTCGAGTAGGTCCAGATCCCGCGCCGACTTGCCGTAGTAGTGCTGCGCGGCCGCCTCGATTCCGTATCGGCCGTGGCCCATGTAGACCTGGTTGCAGTAGAAGCCCAGGATCTCTTGTTTGCTGTACTGGCGCTCGATCTCCAGGGCCAGGAGGAGTTCCTGGGCCTTGCGATGGATGTTCTTGTCCAGGGTCAGGAAGAGGTTACGTGCCAGCTGCTGCGTTATCGTGCTGGCTCCGGCGTAAAGCTCCATGCGACGGATATCGCTCCATACCGCCCGGGCGATCCCCTTGAAGTCCACGCCGGAGTGTGTGTAGAACCCCGAATCTTCGGTGGCGATCAGAGCCTGCTGGTACTGGAGGGGGATCTCGTGGAATCCGATCACGATCCGTCGCTGCTCGGCGAAGGTCTCGAGTGCGCCGCCGTCCCCCGAGAGTACGCGGGTCATCATGGGGGCTTCGTAGTTCTCGAGATTGTGCACGTCCGGAAGATCGAAGCGCATGTACTTGCCGAGAACGAGTCCTGCGATCAAGGACAACAGCACCAGGCCGCCGGCGTAGGCCAGCTTGCGGCTGGTGCGTCGTCCGAAGCGCTTCGCGGCCCACCCACGCCACTTATCGACGATTCGCATGGCGTAAGCATAACCTGCTGCCCGCTCCGACGCACCCGTCTTGCGACGCCCGCTAGAATGGTCACGGTTCCTGGATTTCGAGGCAAATGATGCGTCCGTTCCGACTGGTCAGCGAGTACGAGCCCCGCGGAGATCAGCCCGCCGCCATCGCGGCGCTGATGGACGGAATCGCGTCGGGCCTTCGGGACCAGGTGCTTCTGGGTGTCACCGGTTCCGGGAAGACGTTCACGATCGCCAAGTTGATCGAGGCGCTGGGTCGGCCGACGCTGGTTCTGGCGCACAACAAGACGTTGGCCGCTCAGTTGTATCAGGAGTTTCGTCGGCTGTTCCCCGAGAACACCGTCGAGTACTTCGTCTCCTACTACGATTACTACCAGCCCGAGGCCTATGTCCCCCAATCGGACACCTTTATTGACAAGGAAGCGACGATCAACGAGGAGATCGATCGCATGAGGCATGCGGCCACCCGGGCACTGTTCGAGCGACGTGACGTAATCATCGTCGCCAGCGTCTCGTGTATCTATGGTCTTGGCTCTCCCGAGGCGTACCACGGCATGATGCTGCTCCTCGAGAGTGGAAAAAGCTGCGAGCGAGACGGGATGCTCCGCAAGCTCGTCGAGATCCAGTACGAGCGGACCCACGATGACCTGCGTCGTGGGACGTTCCGGGTGCGGGGGGACACCGTAGAGATCTGGCCGTCGTATGCCGAAGATGGTCTGCGCCTGGAGTTCTGGGGAGACGAGATTGAGTCCCTTGCACGCTTCGATCCCGTCCGTGGAAAGGTTGTCGAGAAGCTCGAGCGGCAGCCGGTCTACCCGAATTCACACTACGTGACACCGGAGGCGACCCGTCGACTTGCGATGGCACGGATCGAGGAAGAGCTCCAGTCCCGTCTGGCGGAGTTGGAGAAGGATCGTCGGCTACTTGAGGCTCAGCGTCTTCACCAGAGAACCCGATTCGATCTGGAGATGATGAGCGAGGTCGGGTATTGCCACGGGATCGAGAACTACTCGCGTCATCTGACGGGTCGCAAACCGGGAGAGGCGCCGCCGACGCTGCTAGATTACCTCCCAGACGACGCCCTGACCATCGTCGACGAATGTCACGTGACGCTCCCACAGGTCCGCGGGATGTATCACGGCGACCAGTCGCGAAAGGGGACGCTCGTAGAGCATGGCTTCCGTCTTCCCTCCGCACTGGATAATCGGCCGCTCTCCTTCGACGAGTGGAACGAGAGACGCGGGCAGACGATCCACGTCTCCGCGACGCCCGCCGATCTCGAGTTGGAGTGGTCGGACGGTGCCATCGTCGAGCAGATCGTGCGCCCCACGGGACTGATCGAAGCGACCATCGATGTTCGCCCGATCGACGAGCAGGTCGACGACTTGCTGGCGGAGATCCGCGATCGCGCCAGTCGTAACGAACGCACGCTGGTAACGACTCTCACGAAGCGGATGGCCGAAGACCTGACGGAGTATTACCGCGAGGTCGGCGTCAAGGTGGAGTATCTCCACTCGGATGTTCTGACGCTCGAACGGGTGCGGATCCTACGGGAGTTGCGACAGGGAGAGTTCGACGTTCTCGTCGGAGTCAACCTGCTGCGCGAGGGTCTTGACCTGCCGGAGGTGTCGCTCGTCGCGATCCTCGACGCGGACAAGGAAGGGTTTCTCCGCAGCACCTCGTCCCTGATCCAGACGGTCGGTCGCGCCTCGCGGCATGTCGCGGGTACCGCGATCCTCTACGCGGACAGGATCACGGGCTCGATGAAGCGTGCGATCGAGGAGAGCGATCGACGTCGCGAGATCCAGGTTCGGTATAACGAGAAACATGACATCACCCCGGAGTCGGTTCAGCGCGCCCTCGACGAGATCATGGGCACACCGATCGCTGCCGACTATTCCTCCGTCTCCCTCGAGGAGGCCGAAGACGCAGAACTGCTGGATGACCCCAGTGCGTTGTTCGGCGAGATCCAGCGACTCGAGAAGGAGATGTATCGTGCGGCGGAACGGCTTGAGTTCGAAACGGCGGCCAACCTACGGGACCGGATCCGCTACCTTCGTGAGTTGACGCTCACGCCGATGGGCTAATGTAAGGTACGCAAACCATGCAGAATTCCAGAATCCCTTCCAGCCCACTATCTCGGGCGTCGATCGACGCGCTGGCTACCCCGGCGGGCAACGCCGATGTCGATCTCTGTTTCGGGGAGCTTCGCCTCCGATTGCGGAGCCTGCCCGAAGACCTTCTGGGTCGGATGCGAGAGCGCTACGGCCCCTACGTGCACGAGGTCGACCCGGTTTCCGATCCGGCCCTGACGATCGATGCGTTTCGGGAAGAGCGGCCGTACTTCATCGAGCCGCCGGAAAGATCGGAGACGAACCCCGTCATTATCAAGTGCGTCGAGTCCTGCGTAAGGTTTCAGAGCTACGTGGTCGCTGGGTGGTTCGATACCGAGTCGGGATTGGGGCGACTGGCGATCTCGACGGGGGACTACGATCTGCCTGAGCGCGGGGTCGAAAATTACCTGCGTTGTGCGGTCGCCTGGGTGGCGATCACTCGAGGCGGTGCGCTGGTTCACGCGGCAAGCTCGGTGCGCGATGGGCGGGGTTACCTGTTCTACGGAGAGTCGGGTGCCGGAAAGTCCACGCTCTCAAAGTCCAACCGGCGCGGTCAGGTCGTCAGCGACGATCTATCGCTCTTATTGGATAAACCGGGGGAAGGACTGCATCTCGTCGGGACACCCTTTCGAGGCACCTACGAGGACGGGGCGCCGGTTCTGGGGATGTTCCCGGTGGCGGCCGGGTTTCGTCTGATTCAGGACACCGACGTCAAGGTCGAATCCGTGGCCCGGATCGTCGCCCTCGCCGAACTGGTCGGTAACCTCCCCTTCGTCGCCGACAGCTTCCCGCAACGGGGCGATCTGTTCGCACGCGTGGAGACGACCTTTGCGGGCGTGCCGCTGAGACGCCTCCACTTCCGTCCCGATGACAGTTTCTGGGATGCCATCGATCGAGTGGACCTGTGAGTCTCGGCTCTCCACTGACGTTCGACTTCTCCGGCATTCAGACGACGTTCCACGGCTTACCCGCAGGCGTCGCGCAGCGTTTGCAGGCGGAGTGGTCGCAGTTCGATGCCGTGAGCGGGCAGGAGCCATCTCGATCGAAGTTGATCGTGCACTGTGTCGAGGATCCGCCGTTGCAGAATCCGGGGACGTTTCTTCCGAAGGCGATGCGACACACGTGTGACGCGGAGCGTGCGGAATTTTCGATGCCGGAGGGGTCCGTGACGGTGGAGCGTGATGGAACGGCCACGATGCGGATCCGACCCGTGGACGAGGGGCGGGATTTCTATACGGTATGCAACCTCCATCGTGCGGCGCTGTCGTGGTCGTTGCCGCGCTTCGGAGCTCTGCTGATGCACGCCGCCGGTATTGTCGTCGGCGACCGCGGGTTTGTGATGGTAGGCGCGCATGGTGCGGGGAAGACAACGTGGGCACGGATCGCGATGGACGCCGGGTATCACGTCGTGAGTGACGATGTGGTGATCGTCGACGGGATCGGCCGTGGGCCGCAGATCGTCGGCGCGCCGCTGGGTTCGACCCTGAAGGTGAAGTACGGGCGAGGACGTTGGCCGCTCACGGGGATCCTCGCTGCGCGTCACGGCGATCGACACCAACTCGAGCCGCTGTCCGGTATCGGGATCCACGCATCGGTCGTCGCCAATCTTCCGTTCATCAACGATGCGGTTGAGAACGATCGAGTCCTGACCGATCAGGTGGACCGGCTGATCGCCGATGTCCCCGCCGCCCGTCTGACATTTGCGCGGGACCCCGGCTATCTATCGTTGCTCGAGGCATGGGAATGAGTCCGGAGGGTGGGCGTTGGCCCGCCGCGGTAGAGGACAGCCTGGCGAACCTGCCGAGACGCCCCGGTGTCTACATCTATCGCGATGCGGCGGGGGATCCGATCTACATCGGCAAGGCCAAGAGTCTTCGGTCTCGTGTGCGAAGTTATTTCCAGCCTTCGGCCAATCATGGTCCCCGTATCGCCCGCATGGTTCGCGAGATCGCGAATCTCGAATTGATCGTCGTGGATACCGAAGTGGAGGCGCTGATTCTTGAATCGAACCTGATCAAGAAGCAGCGTCCGCGCTACAACGTCGTTCTAAGAGACGACAAGCACTTTCCCTATCTCAAACTGTCGTCACGGGACCCCTATCCGCGGGTCTCTCTGGTTCGGAAGGCCCGTCGCGACGGGAACGTCTATTGCGGACCGTTCTTGCCTGCCTCTACGGCACGACGATCGATGAAACTGGTGCAAAAACATTTTCGGGTTGCCACGTGCCGCGAGATCTTTGACGGCAAGCGTCGCCCCTGCCTGTACTACCACCTGGATCAGTGTCTCGCACCGTGCGCCGGCAAGACGAACGAGGACGAATACGGCCGCGCCGTCACAGACGCCCGTCTGTTCCTCGAGGGACGCGACACCGAGCTGCGTCAATCCGTCGAGCGTCGCATGCGAGAGGCAAGTGGGGATCAACGCTTCGAGGAGGCGGCCCGGCAGCGAGATACCCTGAAGGTTCTTGACAGGCTCGCGACCCGTCAGCGAATCAGCCACGTGGGCATGGAGGAACAGGACTACATCGCACACCACGCCGATGGTGGTCAGGTGGCGATCCAGGTGTTCGAGGTCCGCGAGGGCAAGGTTCAGACTCGCCGTGAGTTCACGCTGGAAAACGTCGAGACGCCAATCGAGGAGCTCTACGCGACCGTGTTGGCGCAGTACTACATCGATACGTTGCCTCCTCGCGAGGTCCTCCTGGGGTCGCAACCCGCGGACCAGGGTCTATTGCGCAATTGGCTCATGGATCGTCGCGGTTCCGCCGTGCGGCTGGCCGTGCCGGTTCGCGGGCCCAAGCACAAGTTCATGGAGATCGTCCGTCGGAACGCACGACTGGCGTTCGACTCTCGCTTCCGTGCCCATGACAGTCACACGGTGACCGGCCTCAACGAGTTGGCTCGGATTTTCGGCATGACGGAGCCGCCCAATCGAATCGAGTGTTTCGATATCTCGAACATCCAGGGCACGGACGCCGTGGCCTCGATGGTCGTCTGGTATCAGGGGCGGCCGAAGAAGGCCGACTACCGTTCGTTCAACATCCGCGGCGTGACGGGGCCCGATGATTTCGCCTCGATCGCCGAGGCCGTGACGCGTCGCTATCGGCGATTGATCGAGGAGAGTCGGACGCTTCCGGATCTTGTCCTGATCGATGGAGGGGCCGGGCAGCTGGGCGCTGCGGTAAGCGCATTGACCGCCGTGGGTCTGCCGGGTCTGCCGGTGGCGTCTCTCGCGAAGCGTGAGGAAGAGATCTACCTGCACGGGCGACAGGAGCCGATTCGTCTGGATCGTCATCAGCCGGCGCTTCAGTTGCTCCAGCGGATCCGGGATGAGGCACACCGCTTCGCGGTAACCCATCACCGCAATCGGCGTCGCCGACGCACGCTCAGGACCGGCCTGACCGACATTCAAGGCATCGGGCCGACCCTGTCGAAACGACTCCTGACCGCATTCGGCAGCCGACGGGCCGTGCAGGAGGCGACGGTCGAGCAGCTGAGCGATCACGTAGGACCCCGGCTGGCCGAGCGCATCCAGCGGCATTTTTCCTCCTGAGGCCCGATCGTGGCCAGGCCGGGGTACCGACCCTATATTTGGCCATCGGAAGGACGGAGCCGATAGGCATGACTCCTCGATCACGCATCGTTCGCACACTCTTCGCACTCGCCGTGGTTCTGGCGATCGTGGCGACGGCAGCGGTATGGCGTGTCCACCGTGCGACGAATCCACCGCTGGCGGACTCCTCGGGGATCGATTTCGCATCGATGAAGATACCGGTCGAAGAGATCGAATTTCGTGCGACTGACGGCGTGTCGCTCCGCGGTTGGTGGATTCCGGGCGAACCCGGAAACGCGCCGCTGGTCCTCTGTCACGACCGCGCCGAACGCAAGGATCGCTTGATCAATCTCGCGCTCGAGTTACACCGAGAGGGGTTCCCGGTATTGCTGTTCGATTTTCGTGGTCACGGAGAAAGCCAGGCCGCGACCAGCACGTTTGGGATCCACGAGAAGCGAGATGTCCTCGGTGCCATCGATGCCGTCGAACGCCTCGCACCGCAGGCGCGCGATATCGGCATCTTTGGCGTTGGCATGGGTGCCCAGGCCGCCGTACTTGCCGCCGGAGATCGCTCCACCGTTCGCGTGCTCGTCCTGGACCGTCTGGATCGAGAGCCCGAGGTCGCGATGCAACAAACGTTCTTCTCCGGCTGGGAGTTTGCGTCCGACCGACTGGCCTTCCTGCCACGACGGATTTTCGGCCTGATGCACGACGGCTCCGCGCAGGAGCGAGCAGAGAATCGCATCGATCAGCTTCCCGGTCGTTCGGTCTTGATGTTGGCTCCGGCCAACGATCCCCGATTGACCGAGGAGATGAAGTCGCTGGTTCGGCGGATTCCCGACGACGTCGAGTCGGATGGAAACCTCGTCGTCCTCCCAACAACCCTAGGAAACCAGCTCTACGGAGACCAGCTCGATCGTTATCACGAGAGAGTCTCGACGTTTTTCCGCGAGCGATTGCGCGGGTGATAGGCTGAGCGGCATGTCCGACGCCGTCTCAGACGACCTGGATCGTTTTCTCGAACGTTGTCGACAAGCGGTCGATGACCGATTGGACCAACACGTCCCGCCGCTCGGGACGCAGCCGGCAATCCTTCACGAGGCGATGCGATACACGCTGCTGGCGCCCGGGAAACGGTTACGCGGCGCGGTTCTGCTGGCGGTGGTCGAGATGCTTCGAGGGGATGTGGACGCGGCGGTCGATGTCGCGGCGGCGATCGAGATGGTGCATGCGGCGTCACTGATCCTCGACGACCTGCCATCCATGGACGACGCGTCCCTGCGACGTGGACGCGAGTCTTCTCATCGACGATTCGGCGAAGCGAACGCGATCCTCGCCGCCATTGGCCTGCTTAATCTCGGTTACGGCACCGTGTCGGGCTGTCGCGCCTTGACCGATCGGACCCGTGGAGAGATCGTGAGCGGCCTGAGCTCCGCCATCGGTGCCGAGGGCCTGGTGGGTGGGCAGGTCGCCGATCTGGAAGCGACGGGGACGAATCTCGAGTTGGATAGCCTGGAGTTCATCCATCGGAACAAGACGGGGGCCCTGTTCATCGTCTCCGCAGAGGCGGGGGCCTGGGTCGCCGGTGGCGGCAGGCGAGATCGCGAGGCGTTGCATGCCTATGCGAAGAACCTCGGATTGGCGTTCCAGATTACCGATGATCTTCTCGATTTCAGTGGAGATCCGGCTGCGACCGGGAAAGATGCCGGCCTGGATCGGGGGAAGACGACCTTCGTGGATCTGTGTGGTATCGAGGGTGCGCGAAAACTTACCGACCAACTGATTGATACGGCAATCCTGAATCTGAAATCATTGGGTCGTCGCAGCCACCGACTCGCCGCACTGGCCGAGGCCGTACGGGGTCGGGACCGCTAGCCACACCGGTCCATCCTCTGGCAGGGGTTCAGCGGCTACGGTATTTTAGGTTCCGGGGCAATTCCCGGCGGAGACAAGCATGACTGAGGGGTCGAAGCGTTGGATGTTGGGGTGTGCGATCGCGGGATTGCTGTTGGCGATGGTCGGTTGCCCGGCGGGTAACGGCGACGGTCGCGGCGCGGCGTCTCGACCCGACATCGTCCTCGTCACCGTCGATGGACTCGTTCCCGATCAGATGTCTCTGTTCGGAGGAGAGCTCGAGACGCCGATTCTGACGGCCCTCGCCGAGTCCGGTCGAGCCTGGTCCGACGGCATGACCGCAGTTCCCATGACACGGCCGGGGGTGGCGACCTATCTCACCGGCCTCGGTCTGGCCGAGCACAACGTTCGCGACGATATTCTTCACGGCCTCGACGATTCGATTCCTACCCTTGCCGAGCGTCTCGCAGCGGCCGGCTATGCGACGGTCGCGCTCCCGGATGCCGCAAGTCTCGGCGTCGACAGTGGGCTGCATCGTGGGTTCGATGTGGTGCGGGATCCGCCGAAGCCTCCGCTGTTCGGGGATCGGTTTCTCCCGACGATCCATGAGTCGAAGTCACTGGCGGAATCGGTGGGTGCCTATCTTGAGGGTGTGCCCACGGAGCAGCCCGTGTTCGCCTGGATCCACCTGTCGTCTCCCTACTACGAGCAGATGGTGATCGAGGGGAAGCTTCGGGATGGAGGCGCCACGGAGACTGAAGATACGGCTACCGAGGAATCCGCCGAGGCGAAGCCCGAGGGTGGGCTCTCGCGTCTCGATCGCTTCGTCGGGGGTGTCTTCGACGCGTTTCGCGTGGCGAATCGCTGGGACGGCAGCCTCATCGTGGTCGCCGGCAACCTGGGGCAGGTCGCGGGGAATCCTGATGAGATCCAGGGTGCGGGATTCTCGATGTCACCCGCAGCCCTCCGGGTGCCGATCATCGCCCGCGGACCCGAAGAGCTCGATCGCGACGCCGGCGACAGCGTCTGGTCGCCGGATGTGACGGCGACGATCGCCGCCGCCGCCGGAATCGAGTCCCTCGGGGCCGGGGTCCCATTAACGGAGCCCGGGGGGGATCGTGTGCTTCACGCCGCCAGTTGGGCGCTCCTCGATCAGATGAACTGGAAGCCGATTCGGGCGGCCCGTCACGGCCCATGGTTCTTGCGTGACGACATCACGGAGGGTTTCTCGAACCTCGACGGCGACGGGGTCGACGGGGATGACGACGTTCGCACCTCCCTCGAAGCGACCCTCGCCGACCTGGATCCTGCCCCACGCGTCGCCATCGAGTCCGAGAAGATCTCGCAGATCCTGGTGGATCTCGAGATCAACCAGGACCCAAGCCCCCTCGACGGCCGGAGCTTCGGGGACCCCGCCTCCCGAAAGAAAGTCGCCGACCTGATCTGGCGGGCTCGTCGAGCGGCGATTTCGCGGGATGGGGCGGCCGCCCTGCGCGGTTATCGTCAGGCGCTGGCGAGGGATCCGTCGAACTACGCGGCGATGTTGGACTTCGTTCAAATCCAGGCGCTCTCCGGAATAAGCGCAGGGGAGCGCATCTTCAAGAGATTGATGGCGGGATTCGCCGAGGACCCTGAGGCCCTTCACTGGGGCGCCCACCGCTTCTGGACGGATGACCGGGCCCGGTCGGAGACGATCCTGCTGGCGATCCTTCCCCACTTCCCCAACCACGGCGACATCCTTTACGATCTGGCCTGTGCCCGCAGCCTGGACGGAGATCTGGACGCGTCGGCCGACTACCTGCAGCGCTCGATCGATGCGGGCTTCGACGTACTCCGCCAGGCGTCTCACGACAGCGATCTACGAAACCTGCGCGACTCGGGTCGGTTGGCGGAGATTCTCAGGGAAGACCCGTCATGATTCGTCTCCGGGCAGCGGTCTGGGCCGGTGCGTTGGCGATCCTGGCGTCGGTGGGTTGTGACGGGGATACCTCGGAGGCGCGACGGGTTCTGTTTGTGACCCTTGACACGACCCGCGCCGATCATCTCGGCTTTTACGGGTACGAAGAGGCGGAGACCCCGAACATGGATCGGGCCGCGTCACGGGGGGCCGTCTTCGAGCAGGCGGTGTCTCAGGTGCCCACGACCCTGCCGTCCCACAGCACCATGTTCACCGGTCTCTACCCACCGGAGCACGGGGTTCGCTACAACCTCGTTTACAAGCTGGGTCCCGAGGCCGTGACGCTGGCGGAGGTCTTGCGAGACGAGGAATTCGCGACGGCCGCGTTCCCGGCTTCCTTCATCGTGTCGTCACGCTTCGGGATCGACCAGGGATTCGACACGTGGGACGAGCCCAAGGGCTCCGAGGATTTCAAGGGACCCGATCAGGCTTTCCAGCGCGATGCCAAGAGCGGCGTCGATCGTGCGTTGACCTGGATGCAGGGTCGTGAGGACGAGCGGCAGTTCGTGTGGCTTCACTTCTACGACCCCCACCTTCCTTACAAATTGCCGTTCCCGTACTCGGATCGTTTTCGCGATCGTCCTTACGACGGCGAGATCGCGTTCGTTGATGCGCAGCTGGGTCGGATCTTCGAGTGGCTCGACGACACCGGCGGCTGGGACGAGACTCTGCTCGTGGTCGTCGGGGATCACGGTGAGGGCCTCTTCGACCATGGCACACGAACCCACTCCTTCCTCGTCTACGATTCGACGCAGCACGTCCCCTTGTTCTTTCGTGGCCCCGGCATCGATCGAACCCGCGTCGATGAGCCGGTGGGGCTGGCCGACCTGATGCCGACCATCCTGGAGCTTCTGGAGATCGAGACCGAGTTGAAGTTCGGCGGGACGAGTCTGGTGCCGGCGCTGCACGGCGGTTCCATTCCTCAGCGCGAAATCTATGCCGAGACCCTCGCCGGGTCGTTGAACTACGGCTGGCAGGAGTTGCGATCCCTTCGGGACGGTCGCTACAAGCTGATCGACTCCGATCGACCCGAGCTGTTCGACCTTGCTAACGATCCCGGAGAACGGGATGACCTGGCCTCACTCGAACCGGGGCGCGTCCAGGAGATGCAGGCACGCCTGGCGGAGTTCCTGGAGTCGATGGAAGGTGACGTCGCCAGCGCCGAGCAGACGCCGATCGGCCTGACGGCGGCCGAACGGGCGCTCCTGGCGAGCCTTGGCTACACGGAGGGGAGTGGCGGTAGTGCGGAGAACGCGACCCATCCCCAGGATGTGGTTTTCCTCGCCGAGGATCTCGTGGCCGGCGCGGAGATGCTCAAGGCCGGAAACTACGAGCAGGGAAAGGAATTGGCGGAGTACGTCCTCGGGCTGGACCCTGCCAACAAGTGGGCGTTGCAACATCTCTCCAACGCATTTGCCTCCGAGGGCAAGTTCCAGGAGGCACAGGATGTCGCCAAGGAGTTCATGGATCGCTATCCGGATGCGGATCAGAGCTACATCAACTTTGGGCATATCCTGAAGGCCCGTGGGGACGACGCGTCGACGCTGGCCCATTTTCGTAACGCCAGAGAACGTTTTCCCGACTCGGAGTGGATCGCGTACTACGAGCTTCTGGCCGGATTCGACAACGATCTCCCCGAGGTCTGCGAAGCGATGATCCGAAAAGCGATCGACGACTTCCCGACGTTCTCTCCGATTACCGTCATGCTGGCCCGTTGTTCGGCACGCAATGGGGACCCCGATCAGGCCGTCAGTCTTCTCCGGATCGCGGTGGCCAACGGTTATGCGAGCATGTCCCTGGTGGAGGCTTCTGCGGACTTCGCAGACACTCTCAGGAGTGAAGCGTGGCGGAGTTGGCGGGAAGAGGTCGACGGGAAACTGAACGCGCTGCAATAGATGGCGAATCGTACCGTGTCATGACGGATCAGGATTATCACGAGGCGCTGCGGCAGCGCGGCTATCTGCAGAGTGCAGTCAGCCGTTTCGTCTTGCGGGACCTGTGGGTCGATGTCAAACGCCGGCGTGTCACGCGGGCGGCGATCAAGGCCGCAGTGGTCGGCGGGCCGGCGCTTGCCGCGCTCCTGGGTCTCATGGCGACACGGGGATCTCACGCGATTGCCGGTTGGCACGAGTTACCGATCCTGTTTCTCTACTTCCTGCCTCCGGTCGCGATCCTGCTGTTCCTCCTGGACCTCCTGGTGGCAAGCCTGATTGGCTTCGTCGCCCGTCGTCGACAGCCGAGAGGGCGTGACACCTGGCTCGCGGCATGCCTGGTCGCGCTGCCGGTTCTCGCCTATCTAGGACGACTCGGATGGCAGCGACGTAGCGAGGTCGGTGTCGAGGAACAACTGATGTTGGGGATTTTGTCCCTGGCCGTCTGTTGGCTGCTCGCCTGGCTCGCCGGACTCGTTTCGTTGAGCGCCATGATCGGACGGAGCGGTCGCCAGCCGAGCGGTCGTCCGATTCGCTGGTTCATCCTGCCCCTGACCCTCCTGTTGCTGGGAGCCCTGCTGGCCGTCGGTTTCTGGATTCCCGGAGCGACGCCGCCGTCCTCGCCGGCGTTCGAGATCGAGCCGGTCGCTCGACCGCTCGTCATCCTCGGTGTCGACGGACTCGAGGGTGGACTGCTGCAGGGGTTCGCGAGGGAGGGCGTGATCGACGGGCTGTTGGACGCCATGGAGCGCAGCGTCGTCTATCCGTTAACCCCGCGCGCCTACGCGGAACCGGCGCAGGTCTGGACGACGATGATGACCGGGTTTTCCGTCGATCGTCATCGGGTCCGAAACGCCGGCGTGGAGCATCTGGTCGGCCTCTCTCGCGATCTCGACGGAGGAGAGGGTGTCCTCCCGCTGGGGCGGGCGCTCCGTACCCTCGTCCCGACGCGGACCCGACCGCTCTCCGGGAGGGACCGGGAGGTGCCGACGCTGTGGGAGATCGTCGCCCGAAAAGAGACGGTCGTGGCGGTGGGCTGGTGGTCGAGCTGGCCCGCCGATCCCGGCGGCGACGGCTACCTGGTGACCGACCGTTTGCTCTCCAGGATCCTCGCCGGCGGGGAACCCCAGGACGATGTCAGGCCGCCGGCGCTTCATCGTCGTTTCGTGGAGACGCTGGGGCCGCTGGAAGCCGAGCTTCAGGAGACGTTCGAGACCGGTGTGGGGATCTCCGACGAGGAGCTGCGCGACTGGCTATGGCAATCGTATCTGATGGACGGATTCCATCTTCAGGCGGCCCGGATGGTGATGGCCGACCCATCGTGGGGGACCGCGCTGGTCTACCTGCCGGGGCTCGACGTGCTTCGAACACGTCTCGACCGTCGTCGCGCCGTGGGACGAGATGGGATCGAGTCCCTCGAATCCTACCTGCGTCTCCTGGACCAACTGTTGGAGCCATGGATCGCCCACGGCACGGGCTACGACTGGTTGCTGGTGGGGGACCCGGGCCGCTCTCAGGTCGACGGGGAGAGCGAAGGGATGCTGGTGGCCCACGGCAGCGGATTCCCCGCAGGTTGTGTCGGTCCGGTCCTGGATCGCCGGGCGTTGGCGCCGTTGGTGCTGCAGCTCCGCGGCTTTCCAAGGAGTCTGGAGATGCCCGGGTCGGCGCCGGCGGTCTGCCGCGGCGAGAGCGTCGGCTCCGACCGGACGATCTCCGGCTACGGACCGCCGCCGACCATGGGGCCCTTCTCCGACCGTCGTGGCGATCCGCAGATCATGGAGCGATTGCGCTCGCTGGGGTACGTGAATTGATAAATTACCCAAATGGGTCCCGGAATCCATTGCGACGGGACGATCTTGGCCGTAAACTTCTGGTGACCTCGACAAACCAGAACGATTTAGTACGGTATTTCCGCGGGAGAACTGTCCGTGACCGATAAAGCGTACCCACGCCGACACCCCGACACGGCCTATCGTGAGATCGGCGAAGAGGGCGGGTTGGTCGTCATGACCCAGCGGTCGGAGGTCAAGGTCTTGAACCCGGTCGGGGTCAAGATCTACGCCCTGTTGGATGGGGAGCACTCCAGTGCCGCCATCGCCGAGGCGATCGCCGAGGAGTTCGACGTCTCGACCGACGAGGCGGCGGCGGATGTGGAGGCCTTTGTCTCGCAGCTGCGGGAGAACGGCATGCTGGCGGAACCGACGGAGGAGGTCTCAGTTGAGTGAGAATGCGACGGAAACTAACCCGTATCGACGGATGGTCAATCAGGCGTTTCACAAGGCCTTGCCTCTGAACTGCCAGATCGAGATCACCTACCGATGTAATCACCTCTGCACGTTCTGCTACAACTCGCCCACCGGCGAGCGCGAGATGACCACGCCGCAGATCTTCGAGGCCCTCGCAAAAGTCCGGGAATTGGGCGTGTTGTATGTCACGCTGACCGGTGGTGAGGCACTCTGTCATAAGGACTTTTTCAAGATTGCCGTGGAGGCCCGGCGTCTGGGCATGGCCCTGCGGATCTACTCCAACGGCTACCTCCTGGCCGACAAGAAGATGGTCCGACGGGTGAAGGCTCTGAAGCCGATGGAGGTCGAGATCTCCATCCACGGATCCCGACCGGAGTCCCACGAAGCGCTGACTCGGATCAAGGGTTCCTTCAAGAAGACGGTCAAGGCGCTCGAAAATCTGGTGGCCGAGGGGATCAAGGTCAATCTGAAATGCCCCATCACGAATCTCAATCAGAATGAACTGTTCGAGATCCGAGATCTTGGTGACCGACTGGGGTTACGGGTCACCTTCGACGCTGTCATCACACCCAAGGACGACGGAGACCAGGACCCTTTGGCGCTGCGAGCTCAGGACGAGTTTTTGGATAAGTACTGGGGAGATTGGTATTCGGAACTCCACCACGGGATGATGCCGCCCAAGGCGAACCATTGTGCCGCCGATGGTTCGGTCAATTGTGGGACGGCTCGCTCGGGGCTGACCATCGACCCCTATGGCAACATTTTGCCCTGCGTGGCCCTCCGCCGGAAAGCCGGAAATATCCTTGAAACAGAGGACCTGGTGGATCTCTGGCAGAATTCTCCAGTCCTGAACGGAGCCAGGCAGCTCTCCGTAGATGCCCGAGAAAAACTGGACCATCACGAAAATGGACCTTATTTTAGTTATTGCATGGGGGTGGCGGAGACCCAGACCGGCGATCCGCTGGCGATGTACCCTCAGGCAGAGATCAATGCCAAGGCCGTCCGACAGCATTATGACCTTTTACAGATCGAGGACCCTGAAGAGAGGGCAAATTCTGCTTGAATTGCCGCGAGCCGCGGCGTATATAACCGACCGTGCCGGACAAATTTATCGTCCGGCGTTCTTGTAACGGAAGACCTTGAAAACGGGAAGGTCCCGTGTTGTCAGGGGGAGGCACATGAAGAAACAGTACGAACGACCGGCAATCATCCACACGGAGAAGCTTGAGACTCGGGCCGTTGCCTGCGGTAAAGCCGACGATGGCTGCGCGGGAATGGGCCCCATTCAGAGCTAAGCTTCCCCTGTTACACCCGGGGGGGTGGGTGCTCTCAGGCTCTTACCTCTTCCGCGAGTGATACATGGGACTTCGTTTAACGCTCCTCTCGAGGGGCGTAGCAGTGATAGGCGTTTCTTTCCTGGGACTCAGTGCCCTTGGAAACGCAGAAGAAGATCGGGCGTCGGGTGCTACACCCGGCGCCTTCGTTCTTCATGTCGAGGCTCCTGAGCCTGCCTTCTCTAATGGGCAGGACGGAACCCTCAAAGTTACGGCGCCGGGTTACGGTCCCTACGTGACCGAACCGGGGCAGCCGAACCTACCGGTCAAGACCTACCGCGTGGCGATTCCCAATGATGGGGAGCCGACGTTGAGTTTCGTTCTTGGTTCCCGCGAAACTTATCCCGGACGGATCCCCGAGCCCCATCCCCGATTCTTCGAGCGCGGAGGTCGGGCCGGCAGCCGCCTCCGTCGAAACCTGGACGCCCGTGAGTTGGACGGCGATGAAGCGCTTCGCCGGCAGGCGGAGTATCGACAGGACCCACGGATCTACCAGGGGTCTCGTCTGTGGCCCGAGGCCCCGGTCTGGTTGGGCCAGATCGGCAACCTCCGCTATCAGCGCTTCGTCGAGGTTCACGTCGCTCCCTACCGCTGGGATCCGGTGGCCGAGGAGCTGGTTGTCCATCGCCAGATCGAGATTCAGGTCGACTTCAACCGCCCCGCAGGAGCCCGTTCGACGACGACGGCCACGAGGGACTCTGCGGTCTTCGAGCGGCTCTATCGCGAAGCGTTCGTCAATGGCGACGAAGCCGCGGCCTTTCGTGTCCTCCCCGACGATCGTCCGGCTTCGACGGCCGGTCGTTCGATGTTCCCCGGCGCACGAAGAAAGATTCTCATCCGCGCCGACGGGATGGTCCGACTCGATCACACCCGGATGATGGGCAGTGGTTTCCTGGTCGAGCCGATCAACACGTGGCAGCTGGAGAGTCGCGGGGTCACGATCCCGCTCGATACCAACGATGACGGCGACGGGCTGCTGGAGCCCGGGGAATGGGTCCAGTTCTACGGCCAGGCACTGGACGAAGAGCCGGACGCAGAATTGAATCTCGATATCGCCAACACCGACGTCGACCTCTACGAGGCCCGGGACTTCGGCGACGAGAATGTCTACTTCCTGACCGTCGCAACCTCGGCCCTCCCCTTGATGGCGGCGGACGACGGCACACCCAACCTGGGCTTGACGCCTCCCACGGCGTTTCGAGCGACAGTGCACGAAGAGGTCGACTCGGAGTTCGGATACCGGCCCCTCGGCAGCGCAGATCCCTGGTACTGGCTGCCGACGCTTTCGACCGAGGCCACGTTACCGTCGGAGCGCACCGACACGGTCGCGTTGCCGGGGCTGGCGTCGCCGATGTCGGATCTCGACGTGCGTGTTCGCATCCGCGGGATCACCGAGGACTTCGGCGTGGACCCCGACCACAACACCCGGTTGACCGTACTGAACTCGGGTGCCCAGGTGTTGCAGAGTGACCAGCAGTCGTTCGACGGTCGCACGATCTTCGACCACGAGTTTACCTGGGTCTATCCCGGCATGGGCAATGCGCTGACCGATCCGGTGGACGTCAAGCTCGAGGTCCTGCCGGTCGCCACGATCCGAAACGACGCCATCCTGAACGAGATCGATCTGACGTATGACCGGACGTTCAGTCCGATCGGTGGCTTCATCGAGTTCACCTGGATCGACGAGGAGCAGGACTTTGCCATCGACGGGCTGAGTGATGCCACGCCGGAGATCATCGAGATCACCACCCTCGACGGCGATGAGATTATCCTCGCACGTCGGATCGATAACGCGACGGTTTCCGGAGCCGGCCCCTATTCGGTTCGCTTCAACATTCAGAACCGGCCCGATGTCACGGATGGCGCCGAGCGCCGGTTTATCGTCTTCGAGGATTCCGCGACGACGATTCCGGGGGATCCCGACTTCTTTGATGACGTGGTCTCGGACTTGCGGGATAACACGACTCAGGCCGACTACATCGTCATCGCGGCAGACGACGTTTTGGATGACACCCCGGGAATGCCGCTGGACCTGTTACTGAACTGGCGCGGGACCGCTGCCGGAGGCGATCTCTCCAGCAAGATCGCTCGCTACTCCGACGTGGTCGACGAGTTCAACCATGGCCTGCAGGGACCCGATGCGATCGAATCGTTCCTGCGCTGGGTCATGTCGACGGCGCCCGGAGAGGGTTGGGCCAACCCCAAGCCGTCCTACGTGCTGCTTCTGGGGGATGGTTCATTCAATTACAAGGGCGGGCCGGCCCAGGGCAACGTCCTGCCGACGCAGATCGTTTTTAAGGATGTGTTCGAGCTCGGCTACTACGCCAGCGACAACCTGCTGGCGGCCGTCATCGGCAACGACTCTATTCCCGACCTGATGGTCGGTCGAATCCCTGCGCGATCGACTGTCATCGCCAATCGAGTCCTGCAGAAGGTCCTCGACTACGAACAGTCACCGGCGATGGGAAGTTGGAAGAAGCATATCGTGACGATCTCGGATCAGGGCAAGCCCGGAAACAACCCCGGCGAGGCATTGCAGTTCGAGACGCTGAATAGCGACTCGCTGAGTCATCTACAGGGGCAGCCGTATACCAACGTCGATCTTCGCTATTGGACCGACTACATCGAACCCGGTGTCGGTAATGCGAACAACGTGATGCGTGCCGACATCATGGCGGAGGTCAACGGCTCCGGGATGATCGCGGACGGCGCCGCCCTGGTGCAGTTCGTCGGGCACGGAAATTTCATGGTCTGGTCCGACGCCGCGTTCTTCGACGAGAGAGACCCTGCATTCGACACTCTCGATCTGATGAACGGTCTTCGCCTTCCCTTCGTCCTGGCGCACAACTGCCTGACCGGTGGGTTCCACATCCCGGTAGAGAACACCCTCGGCGAGGGCTGGTTGAAGCGTGAGGGCGGCGGCGGTATCGGGGTCCTGGCACCGTCGTCGCTGTCGTTCGTGTTCGTCGGTGTCTTTGCGACCGAGAGCATCTGGGACGGTGCCTTCGGGCTCGCGAAGAAGCGGGCACTCGGTGAGATCTCGCTGGGCGTCTCCCTGAACCTCTGTGGACTGGGACCGGGGACGGTGGACTCCTGCCAGGCCTACGTCTTGCAGGGAGATCCGGCGACGCGACTCGCCTTGCCGGATGTCGCGCCGCCGACCGACTTGATCGCCACCGGCGGGAACGCTCAGGTCCAGCTGGACTGGACGGCCAGTACCGACGGGAGCGTCACGTATGACGTCTACCGCGCCACCCTTCTCTCGGGGCTCGGCTCCGGCTACACGAAGCTCAACATGGCTCCGCTCATGGGCCTCCAGTTCATCGATAGTACGGCGGTCAACGCCCAGGAGTATTTCTATTACGTGATCGCCGTCGACCCACAGAGCTTCGAGAGTCGTGCGTCCAACCTGAACAGCGATTGCGGAGGGGCGGAGATGGACTGTGTCCGGGTGACGCCCTTGAACCCCGGTCCGCCATCCGTGCCGTCGGGGGTGACGGTGACGGATCCAGGGACGGGCAGTCTGCTGTTCCTCGACTGGAATGCCAATCCGGAGACTGACCTGGACTTCTACACGCTGCACTGGGGGGTCGCAAGTGGGGACTATCCCAATGTCGTGCAACTCGATGACACGACGACGACACTTCCCGGTCTCCAGGTCGGCCAGGACTATTTCTTCGCGGTCACGGCGACCAACACCAGCGGCAACACGTCGGATTTCTCCGATGAGGTTACGGACTTTCCGGTCTTTTCGGAAGGGTTGCGTTCTCCGCGATTCGTCGATGATCTTCATGTCGACGTGAGTGGAAGCGACCTCGAACTGACGTGGTCCGAAGTGACGACGACGATCTACGGAAAGCCGCTGGTCGTGGAACGCTACGACATCTTCCGCGGGCCGGCCCCGGGCTACGGCAACGGCCAGATGGCCAAGCTCGACGAGTGCCTCGCACCCTGCACTTCGTACCCCGACCTGGGCGCCTTTGTGGCGGTGGAGAACTGGCAGTATCGGGTGCAGGCGGTCAGCAGCGATGGCAATACCGGCGGGCTCGGTGCGGACCTGCCCGATTGGGTCGACTTGTCGCTGGGTAAAACGTTGACACCGGGAGAACTCGTCCTGGTCTGGCCGGCGGTTACGACGACGACGACCGGGCAGCCGACCACCATTGCCGAGTACGAGATCTACGTGGGCGATACGCCGGTGACGCGGCTGGACATTCGTGACGGCGTGGTCGTTCCGTTCGCCACGACCTCCGACACGATGTTCGAGTTGATGCCGCCGTCCCAGAATCGGTTTTACTCGGTGCTGGCCGTGGACACCCTCGGCAATCGCAGCCCGTTCTGATCCGTCGCCCCATCCGATTCGGACAATCCCGACCCGTCGAGGCATAATCCCGGCGGGAGAGGGGCATGGACGACAAGCAAGCCAAAGACGATGAGCGAGACGTCCGGGCGGCGCGGGACGGAGACGCCCGCGCGCTGGAGTCACTCCTCGACCGTCATCAGGCTCGGGTCTTTCGGGTTCTACGATTGATGGGGATCCTTCTTGACGATCGCGACGATGTGGCGCAGGAGGTCTTCATCCGGATCTTCCGTCATCTCGGGAGCTACGACGCCAGGCGTCGCTTCGATAGCTGGGTCTATCGCATTACCGTCAACGCGGCCCACGATCACCGCTGTCGTCACGCCGGAAGGGTCCACCTGGATGCCGACGACCCCGGGGTCGCCCGTCAAATCCACGAGGAAGCCGAGCCGAGCGGGGGGCCGGATGCGGGGCTCGCGGCGGCGGAGAGTTCCCGTGAGCTGATGGGGCTGCTGGAGTCCCTGAGCGCTCGGGAACGGGCCATCTTCATTCTTTGTGACCTGGAAGAGCGCACCCCACGGCAGGTCGCCAGGGATCTGGCGATTAGCGCGATCACCGTCCGTCGTCATCTCGGGCGGGCCCGGAGGCACCTCCGGCGGCTGGTGGACGAAAAAGTCTAAAAAATCTCGGATCCGTTGATCGTTCTGGGCTCGGCGCCGGTATTCCCCTTTGTAACGGCTCTCTGGAGGTCTGCGATGGCAAGAAATCACGATCAACGCCATGACCGGCTGACACAACTGATCCGGGATAGCCGTAATCAGGACACTGGCGTCGAGCGCCTCAGCGCCGGCGGTCGAGACCGGGTCCTGGGGGCGGCGTGGACGGAAAGTCCCACGTCGACGGGAATTCCGTCCCTGTTCTTGCCGATTCGGCGTTGGACCTGGGCCGTGATGGCCCCCACCGTGGCGTTGGCGTTCGTGTTCGGGTCCATGTTTTTCACCGCTGAGGCCCCTGAGGCCGGAGCTTCGTTGCTTTCCATTGAAAAGCGCGGTGGGCAGGTCATTTTCAACATCGCCAACGGGGGACAACCCCATCGGGTCTACCGGAGCTCGTCCCCACAGGAGCTGGCGGATCCCTCCGATCTTCAACCGTTCGCCCAGGCCCAGGGAAGTTTTCGCGACTCGGTCCAATCGCAGGCCGGCGAGAGCAATTTGGTCTTTTACAGAATCGATTGAGTTTTTGCAGGATTTATCGAGTCTTTTTGGAAATGCCGAGACAAATCAAGTGTCAAAGCTTTTAAAACTTATGGTCACACCTGAGAACCATCGCTCCGGGGGGCTGTTTGCGCAGCATAAACCCCTTGACGATTACAGGCTTACGGGTACATTTAGGGTCGCGCGGGCGGCCTGTACCTGTCCGTCCTGGAGTCACAAGAAGGGGCTTACGGGGCTGTGGGATGGGGTGGTTTTGACCGTGGAGGAGAATTCATGAGGAAGAGCACGTTCTTGGTGGTCGCCGCTGGCCTGGCCGCTGCCCTTGTAGCGGGCGGCCTATTTGCGTCCAACATGGGCTTCAAGCTGAACTACGAGATTCAGGATTCCGTCGCCGCCGGTGGCGGTTCGGGACAGAGCACCATCGCTCTGCCGTTCAATCAACAAACCAACATTGGTGATGCCTTTGATCTGATCACGGACATCAACACCGCGGCCGGAGGCTCGGTCGTCGCGCAGGTGGCGCAGTTCGACGCGCAGACCAACCTTCTCGCGTCTTACAACGGTTCCATCGGTACCGCGTTCCCGATCCTCGGTGGCGAAGGCTACGTCGTGCAGGTCACGTCGCTGGTCAACTACGTCATCGTCGGTTCTCACGACCCGAGTCTGGTTGTCGCCCTCGACGCCCAGGGAACCAATGGTTCCGCCAGTGGTCAGAACTTCATCGCGTATCCGTACCACTCGACGTCAGCGGATGCGAAGGATCTCATCGACGAGGTCGATGCTGCTTCTGCTCCGGGGAACACGGTGGCGATCAGTTTTCTCAGCAAGACGACCAACTTGCTGAATTCTTATAACGGCTCCATCGGCACGGCGTTCCCGCTCGTCGCTGGTGAGTCCTACGTGATCCAGGTCCTGGCCGACGTTGCCTGGGTCCCTTCGCATTACTAATTATTCGACGCAGGAGGAGTAACGAATTATGAAATCTGTAAGCAAGATTGGATTGGGCCTTGTGCTCGTGCTGGCGCTTGCTGTCTTCGTGCAGCCCGCCGCCGCAGCGTGCGGCGGTACGGACGGCGCCTTCTGGGCCTTCGACGGCGCGACGCGAGTCGTCTCGAACCCCAACTGGTGTGGTGGCTACGGCTGCTACGAAAACACGGTCGCGGGTCCGTTGAAGACGGCCATCACGCCGAACCTGTCCGTGGACTTCTGGCTCGCCGGTTCCGGCGACCCGGTCATCAACGACGGCGCTGCGACTGGCTCCGGTGTGGATAGCGGTCTCTTCGATCGTTCCAACTGGATGTATGGCGCCGGTGGCGGTAACGACATCGACGGTTACTACTCCGGTAGTTACTCGTATGTCATGTACGCTGGCCTGGTGAACTGGAACCGTGCCGGTATCGACGGCTGTATCTCGGACAGCAACGCTGTGCCGAACCGCTGCCTCTGCGTCCAGTTCTCTGATGAGATCGACGGCGTTGGCTACTTCGCGACCCTCGGTGGCGACGTGGCGGCAAACGGCAACACGACGTTTGTGTCCCCCGGCACGATTCAGCTCCAGCCCATCCCGCGACTGAGTATCACGGGTTCCAGCGCTGCGGGTGAGAATGTCAACCTGACCGTTTCGCTTCCCGACGCCAGCGGTGGCGTGAATGATGCCTGCGGTTGTGCCCCGGTGACCTACCGCGTCTACTCCCAGACCGTCAACCGTGGCGACCTCGCTCCGGTTGATCGCGCCATCGGCGCCGGCTGGACTCTCGCGGGTGAGGCGACGGACGTGCTCGCGTCGGTCGCTGTGGCTGTCGATTGTTCCGGTGGACCGGCGACGGGTGTGGATGCCTATCTCGGCGCCAGCCTCGTCTTCCCCGACGGATACGAGACCGCCGTGGTCTCCATGGACTCGAATCGCGTCGAGTGTGGTACGACCCTTGCGGATCCGGATAGCCCGGCTCGCGTCCGTCCGGGTTCGGATCTCAACATCCGGGAGCGTGGCAGCCGTCGCGGCCGCTAGTAGCTGATTCCTTCTGCTGAAGGCAGAAAGGGCTGCGGGGCTTATGCCTCGCAGCCCTTTTTCTTTGAAACGGTTACCGCGTGGGTCGGACCCAGACCTGATAGCGATGCCCATCCACCCCCAGCTCGGTCTGCTCCGGCTGCCAACCCGCCACAGCAAACGCCTCGAGGACCGTGTCCTGCAAACTAAAGTCATGCCAAAGCAACCGATCCACCGTGGGGTGGGCATCCAGGAAGGCCGGCAGGTCGGTGCCCCGCAGCGGCAGGCCGACGAAACGCCGACCGGGATAGGTTCGGAGTAACGCCTCGGGATGGTATCGACCGCTATTGACGAAGTAAGCGTCGTGGACGATCAGACGGGCAGGGGCGGTGGCGTCCGGAAGAGGCGTCATCGGAGTGGGTGCCAGGGACGGTAGTCCCACCAGGACGAACAGCGCGATGAAGCCGGCGCGAAGACCCCGTCGACTCGGTTCCGACGCAACGACGGCGGCGCCGAGAATCATCGCCGGAAAGATGGCGACGTAGAGTCGGAAGAAGTTCGCCGATCCGGTTGCGTCCAGCAAGAAGAAGTAAGCAAGCGTGGCCAGCGCCGCGCCGCGCCAGGCCCAACGGCGGCAGAGCGCCAGGGCACCGAGGCCCAGCAGCAAGAACAGCAGCCAATCCAACCGTAGAAGCCATTGGGGGAGCGACACGATCGTCCGATGGAGCGCGGCCAGCGCGGCCTGGATCTCCGGGTGGCGCTGGAGGAGCAGCGTCGAACCGAGGTCGAAGCTGTCACCACGAACGGCGAGGCCATCCCAGGTGTAGACCCACGCCTCGGCAGAGAGGATACGGGCGTTGCGGGCGAAATGGGCGAGAAGAGGCAGCGCCACGCCGGCGATGAACGGGAGCCCCCGTCCAGGGCGCCGTAGGAGCCCCAGGAGCAGGATTCCATTGAAGAGGAGGTTCAGCCTCAGAACCAGGGCCAGGCCCAGGACGACCCCTGCCAGGAGCGCTCTCCAGGGGCTTCTTCGCGGGTTCACCGCCAGCGCGAGGAAGACCAGGGCCACCGCCAGGGCCTCGGACCCGTCGTGACAGGTGAAGGCGATCAGCGGGCCCAGGGTGGCGGTGAGGGCCGCGCCCCAGGCGGCGGCGGCCGGGCGGTCCGGCAACTCGAACTGAAGCGCACGGAAGGCCAGGGGGACGCAGAGCAGGGAGAAGGCGGCGGCGACCCAGCGCATCCCGTCTCCGTCAGTCAGCAGGGCGCTGAGCCGATACCAGAGCGGGTTGTACCAGAGATAATCCTGTCCCTCGAAGAGGGTGAATCCCAGGCCGGACCGAAGGTTGTCGACCAACTGCCGGTGTCGCCAGGGGTCGTAGGGCGAGATCGGTTGGGCCAGAAGAAATCCGACCCGAAGTGCGCCACCGACGAGAAGGGAGATTCCAAGAACCCATAGCGGTCCCCGGAGATGGGGGCGTGGCCCGGGCTGGGTTGTGGAACGTGTCATCGAGTCTCGGCGTCGGGATCCCTGTCAAAGTAGGACGAGGCCAGCGGACCGGCGTTGAACAGGAGATCCAGGATGCTGACCTCGGGATCGAAGGGCGGGTGCAGCTGTGGATACTCCGGATAGTCGTAGGCCATGAACTCCACCTCGATACCATCGCCATTCAGCGCATCAATGTCCAGATAGTTCTGCGCCGAGGGTCCCGTGAGATAGCGATCGGCTCCCACACGATTCAGAAGGGTCTGGATGCGCTCCGAGCCCTCTCCTGGAACATCGTCGAGTTCGCTGGCCCGCAGGAATCGCGTCTCCCCGAGTCCGAGTTGCGAGGCGACGCAGTGGGTCGCGTGGATGGTCAGATCGACCAACCGCTCATGCCGGTCGCCGTAGATCCGATCCAGCAGGGGCGTCATCTCTTTCCAGTGCGGAGCGCGCGCGTAAGCATGCTCCAGACTGCGTCGATGCGTCACGCGCCAGTCGTGCTCCCAGTGGATGCGGATCTCCGAGAGAGGGGTCCGCGCCTGTTGGGATCCCTTGCGCTGGACCGGGATCGTGAGCCAGCGACTCCCATCGGCCGACTTGATCCGATTCCGGTTGCGCCAGCCTCGTGCGTCGTACGGCGCCGTATCCAGGAAGACAAACGTATCCGCCCGTCGGATCTGATCGAAGTATCCGCGCCAGGGGATGTACGACGGCTGAAGGATCACACACAGCATCAGGTTCTACCGATCAAGCCTAAGGGTCGCCGGGGCTCAACGCCAGTATCCAGTGCGATTCTAGATAGGTGAGGCTCTGCTGTCGCCAGCCGAGCTGCCGGGCGGTGTCGCGAAACGCGTCCAGGTCGACGGTACTGCGCTCGATGTTCCACTGGTCGGAGAAGCGAAATCGCGGTAGCAGCGTCGAAACGACTCGGTAT